>JAYTIB010000619.1:0-10135 GCA_043732205.1 Schlesneria sp.
CCCATCCATGGCAGACTCCCTTCCTGGTTCACAAAACCCCCGAAGAGAATGTCCCACAAAACCTTAGATTTGATAAAGACCAACGGACAGTAGAACTAAAAAGATTCGTGTCATTAGGACTCCGAGATTCTTTGAGACAATTCGGCAACGAGTTAGGCCAGCAACAGCAACCAGTTGAGCTGATACGCAATCTTGTTATTCTCGGCGGCGTCGAACTGTAGTGACCCCGCCATGCAGTTGCCCTCGTGGCCGTTCCGCTACTGGGCTTGGTCCAATGGCTCGACGGCTTTGGAACGACTCCGAATGTGTTGTTTCTGAGTACTCGCCACAACGGTTCCGGCCACATTGGTTTTCTCCATTTGGTTGGAAAAAATGTCCAAGGCACGATTGCTCGCGAAGATGAATGAGTTCAACTGGCTGACCGCAGATCAGCAGGAATGAATCGCTCGACTTCCCCTTGGTCCGATGTCGATCATACTGAGTGTGTCCGGTTGATTTGCAGGGTCTGAATTGCTTTGCCACCGACTTCGACGATTTCACTCTCATGGACATTCAATACTCAGCCATCTCGCTCTTTGCCGGCTGCGGGGGCAGCGATTTGGGGCTGCGCTCCGCTGGCATCGAAACGATTTGGGCCAATGAAATCAACGAAGCGGCCTGTCATCTCTATGGGGATGTCACAGGGACGGATGTCATGGAACACGCGGATATCGCGGAGATCGACACATTCAAGAAGGCGGATATTCTGGCGGGCTGCTACCCCTGCACGGGCTACAGTCAGGGTGGTCGGCGGCAAAAATCCGACTCAATCAACTACCTCTACCAAGAGTTCGACCGCGCGCTTCGGCAGATTCGGCCAATTGCGTTCATCGTCGAAAATGTAGACGGAATGCGGTTCGGCCAAAACGCCGGGCTGTTGAGAGCACAACTGGTACGCTTCCGTGCGGCGGGGTACTCCGTCAACTGGCAAGTGCTCGAAGCGACGGATTATGGATTGGCTCAGGAGAGAAAGCGGCTGTTCATTGTTGGCATCCGAAGCGGGGAACGAAAGCCATGCTGCGCTACCAGTTGTTTCCGAGATCTGTAGGGTTGTCGGATGAATTGCGAGGGATCATTTCGTGTTTTGAAATCGTCTATGACCAAATCGACTCAAAAGCCAAGACGTTGAATAGCGACGGTGTGCTCCAGATTCTGAGACCGCACCTGCAAGAGATTGGGTTTACAATCGAGACTGGGAAGTCGAAAGGCGCGAAGATTCCGGTTCCTGTCCTGTTTGGATTGAACAACAGGATCGACAAATCATTTGACGCAGACGGGATCAGCGGTGACGGCCGGATTGTACTGGAGGTCGAGGCAGGCCGGGCCGTGGACAACTACCAGTTCCTCAAAGACATTTTTCAGGCGTGCATGATGCACGGTGTCGAGTATCTCGTTTTGGCGGTTCGAAACGACTACCGCGGCAGTGACAACTTTCGCACCGTCCACGCATTTCTTGAGACGCTGTACATCAGCAGCCGGTTGGTTCTCCCGCTGCGAGGAATCATTCTCATCGGCTATTGATCGATGACACCCGATGAGCAGTCTGACGCAAAATCATTCTTCCCCCGATGGTGGTCCGGTCAAGGCCGACTCATCGCCAATTTCCATGTGTCGTGCGATGAAAGAACACGGCCCGTCGTTCGATGCACCGAAGACGATCGGCCCTTACACGAATATTTTCTTCGCGCCTTGAACCCAGTCGTCGTGTCGCTTCCGTTTAACGCGGTCGCCCCAAGACGCGAGTCGCGTGATCGAGCATTTCGTTGAATTCTTTCGTCACTTTTTGACGCCGTCACACAAAACAATACAAGGGCTTTGGTCGGAGTTGTTCCTGATCACAAGGGAGACCTTGGTTGCGAGCGACCGCACTTTTTTCACTAGATCGACGTTCTGCTCAGCGACTTCCGAGTCGATTCCTTCTGCGATGATCTTGATGGCAGAGCCCAAGGCGTTCTGTGCGTCCGTCAGTGCCTCGGAGATCTGTTCGCCAGGAGCGCGGACCTTCCGAACGACTTCCTTCATCGTCTCACCGCTGCGGAGAAGACGAAGCATGTCTGGGCTCCGCACGGCCTTTGCGAAATCCTTGAGCTCACGAGATTCTTCGATGGCGGGAGGATTCTTCTTCTGACCAAACATCCAAAGGAAGAGTTCTGCGGCGCGGTCTTCGCCCGTCGCATCCAACGGAAACTCGCGAGGATCGTCGGGAAGTTGCACCCACTCCCGAACCGGTTTGAAACCTAACGCCGTATAAACCCACGAGAACGGAAAGTCGGGATTACTCTTCTGTCCGCGATGATGGCTCTGCTCCGGAACGAATCGACCGTTCTCCCTGAGTTGTTCGACAACGTAAAAGCCATGGAGCATCCGCACCGAAAGATTTGTGTCGTCCCCAATCATGCGGATGACATCTTCCAATTTGACCCCACGGTTATTGACTGCGTCGGCAACCCACGCGGCTTTGGCGAAGGAATCCCATTGCTGTGCGCCGGCAATGTGCCGAACACCCAGGTAGGGAATCAACTCAGCCTTTTCCGCTTCCGATTTGAAGATCACCGCCGGCAGGGGCTGGAACCGCTTGCTTCCATACTTCTGATGCATCCTCTGAAAGTGATCCTGTCGCCGCTCTTGGCCCGCAGCGCGTGGATCCCCCGCCAAGATCAAACATGCAGCGAGTCGTCGATTTCCTTCTGCAACAATCTTCTTACCTCGTTCCTCCAGCACAAGGATTGGCTCAGACGAGAAATACCCATTGACCGCAATCGAACTCAGAACATCGTCGACACCGAACTTGTCGACGATGTAGTCGAGGACATCACTCTCCTGCCGCAATCTCCCGGCGCTAGCACCGAATCGCGGATTTCTGGGATCGAAATGCAAGTCCGCCAGTTCAATGCCAACAATTTCCTTCCCTTGAAGTAGTTCGGTGGGCGATCCGCCACTGGCTCTGCTCTGTTCGGCTATCCCGTCAGACAATTTCTTCTTCGCCACGTGGATTCCCTTTTCTGAGGCTAATTCACAGCACCCATTCGATGCCAAGTGATCGTCGAGATTCCAACATCGCCCGCCTGATGCTGCCGCCGACGCTGAAGGACCAACAGCGACTTCTGTCGAATGACAAACACGCAGATGTTGGTGTCGAGCCGATACTTCACTCGAACATCGCCTCTCGCTGTTGCTCAGCGGGCTGAGCGCGGTCTTGCATGAAATCACCGGTGAACTGTTCCAAACTTTCAGCCATCGCGTCCCACGGATCGGCGTCTTTCGGAATCAGCAGCACGGACCGACCGACACGCTTCAAATAGACTTCGGTCGTGTCGAGTTGGAACCCTTCCGGCAATTGCACCGACTGGCCGTGGTCACGGGTGGTGACTGTCGCTGTGAGCATGTAATCAACCTTTCGAGGACGACTCCAACGGGCAAGATTCTACTTGCTCGTTGCACCAACGGCAATTAGTGGTTGAACCGGCGCGGTGGCACGTCTGGGAGAAAGCTGCGCCGGGGGTCTGGGTTTGCGAACGAGTCACGCATCTTCCAAGAGCCGCTTCTGTGGCGGGGGACGGCGGCGGACTGGCTCAGTGGGGGCGAGCGATTGGATGTCATCGTCGATGTGACGCGCGATGGACTCGAACTTCTCTGGGGTGCGGAGCAAGGTGAGCAGTTGGCCGAGCAGCACGATGCGGCGGTCGTTGGGGGGATAGGACGCTCTCCGCGTTCGAGCAGGCCCTGGATGACTTCCACCGCCGGCTTATCGCGGCTGTTGTGGGACAGGAACGATTTGGCAATTTCAGCGTTGTCAGACATGGTGGGGCCCGCCAGTGACGAGTGCAGTGTGCTCAGTGAAGGACTTGATGTTGCCAGTCGAGAAACGGGGACGCAAGCGGAGAGAAAAAAGGAGTCAGCCGCGTGGAGGGCGAGGTCGCGTCGCTCTGGGGTGCGCGGTCGGCATGATGGACAACCGAACTTCGCGGATTCGGAGGCTCGTGGTATTCTTGGCATGGAGGTCCAACATGGCATCACTTTCTGTACAAGTCTCGGAGCGTTTGTTGCAGTCGCTGAAGCGTCGGGCAATGAAGCAGTGTCGGTCACTGGACAAGGAAGTCGCGGACCTGATCGCCACGGGTCTGAAGCGATCCGATTTGGGTGCGGACGAATTGCAGGAACTTCTTCAGCCGTTGGAGTTGATGACCGACGACGATCTTTGGAATGCGGCGCGGTCGCGTTTGCCACGGCGTCTGTCCAGCGAATTGGAGAAGCTGCACCGGCAGCGACAATCAGACGGGAACACGAAAGCCGAGCGAGAACGAGCGCGGCTGCTGACGGAGCAGTTCGAGCGATGCCTGGTCATTCGTGCTCGGGCGATTGAGTTGCTGCACGCGCGTGGTCACGACGTTTCGCAGCTCCTGCCATCATGAGTCGCACGCGCATTCCCCGGTCGCTACGTGCTCTCGTCGCTGAAGACGCGAGGCACCGCTGCGCGTACTGTCAATCGGCAGTCACGATTGTCGGCATGCCGTTTGAGATCGATCACGTGATTCCCGAGTCCCTCGGCGGCCTGAAGGTGCGTGAGAAACTTTGCCTCTGCTGCAGCCCGTGCAACGAACGAAAGGTCTGTCGGACGACGGCGATTGATCCACTCACGGGCAAACGCGCCGCGCTGTTTCATCCGCGTCGCCAAGTCTGGTCGCAACACTTTCGCTGGATCGACGAGGGTCTGCGAATCGAGGGACTGACGCCGACGGGTCGACCCACCGTCCTCGCCCTGCGACTCAATCGACCGATCCTGGTGACGGCGCGACAAGGCTGGGTGAAGGTGGGATGGCATCCGCCGAAAGAGAAGCAGCGGCGAAAAAAACCGCCTCGGTGAGTTCCATGTCACCGCGCCCCGGCGGCGCGGCCGGTGGCATTCGGATGGTCCGGCAAATTGTCCCATCGGATTCGCCGGATCGAACACTCCCACTTTGGATGTGCCCACCATCTCGATCAGATCGGGGAGGTCGTCATGTTGCAGGGGACTGTGGAGGACAAACGATCCAAAAACCCGCGGCGTGTGAGGATTATTGACGTTTCCGACAAAAGTCCAGAAAGGACGTGGGGCACGTTTTCAACGGGCCTGTTTCCCGACGATTTGAGCACGTTGAAAACGTGCTCCACGACTTTTGTCGGAAGCGTCGGAATTCGTCCAAAGCTTTCCCCAAAATCCAAGCAACTCCCGAATAGACAACTGAGACGTGACCGACAATAGTCGCAACTTGGCGGCTATTGTCGGTCACATCAGCAAACGGCGGACGCTCATGGCTCAATTCTCGCAGGGTGTGATCTTGGTGTTGGGCTTTGCCGATGCGGAGGCTCAAGCGGCGGGGTACGGGGTCATCGAGCCGGCGCACCTGTTGCTTGGGCTGTGCAAGATGTGCGACCTGCCGCTGCAAGAGATGTTGCAGGCGGCTCCCGTTGAGGCCCGGCTGGTGCTACCGGCCATCGAGGCGGAAGTCGCCGAGCTGCGCGAAGCGTTCAGCGCCTCGGGTCTGGACTCCACTCGTTTTCGCCGACGACTGCGGAGCGTGTTGCCTCCCGGCAAGGCCGCTCCGACTGGCGAGCCGCTGCACCGCAGTCCCCCGGCGCGCAAGGTGTTTTCACGGGCCGAGAAGCTCAGTGCGGAAACGGCAAGTTCGTTGCGGCCGATTCATCTTTTGGCGGCTGTCTTGGAGATCAACGATCCTCCGTGGGCCGGCGTGTTGGCCGAGATGGACGTGCGCGGCGATGACCTGGCTCAAGCGGCACGCAAAGGCGCTTTACCAGCGGACGATGCCGGCCAGCGACGTGTCCCTTCTGTCGTAGAACAAGCCGACCGCGCCGAACCCAAGCCCAAGCCGGCCGGGCCGGCGGCGAAGGCGTCCGTGCTGCAAAAGTATGGCCGCGATCTGACCAGTCTGGCTGCTGAGGGCAAGCTGGCTCCGGTCATTGGGCGACGTGAGGAGATGCGGTCACTGGCCCAGGTTCTGCTCCAGCAGCGCAAGAGCAATGCCATCCTGGTGGGTGAGGCGGGCGTCGGCAAGACGGGCGTGGTGGAAGGACTGGCTCAACGGCTCGTCGGTCCGAAGCCGCCGCCGGGTTTGCACGGCAAGCGACTCGTCGAGGTCACGATGGCGGCGTTGATCGCCGGAACCAAGTACCGCGGCGAGTTCGAGGAGCGCATGCAGAGCCTCGTCCAGGAGGCGACGGCCGATTCCAACTTGATCCTGTTCATTGACGAGATTCACACGCTGATGGGAGCGGGCGGCGAGGGGAGCAGCGATGCGGCCAACATTCTCAAACCCGCTCTGGCGCGGGGGAACATCCGCTGTATCGGGGCCACGACGATCGCCGAGTACCGCAAATACATCGAGAAGGATCCGGCGTTGGAGCGACGCTTCCAAGTCATCTGGATCGACGAGCCGACCCGCGACGAGGCCGTTGAAATTCTGCGCGGGTTGAAGGCCCGGCTCGAAGAACATCACGGTCTGGAAATCAGCGAAGAAGCCATTCAGGCGGCGGTCGAGTTGTCGATGCGTTACCTGACCGACTTTCGCCTGCCGGACAAAGCCATCGACCTGATCGATCAAGCGTGTGCCGGGGCGCGGATGGTGTCGCTGTCGATGCGTGCCGATCAGCCCGCGCAACTCACCACCACACGCATCGGTCGGGAAGACATTGCCCGCGTGATTGCTCAGCGGTGCCGCATCCCGGTGGACCGCCTGACCAGCGACGAAGCCGCGCGGCTGTTGCGCATGGAAGAGTTCCTCGGCCGCCGAGTCATCGGCCAGGACGCCGCCGTGCGGGCGGTGTGTGAGACAATTCGTACCGCGCGAGTGGGACTGAAGAATCCCCAGCGGCCCGCCGGTGTGTTCCTGTTCGCGGGCAGCACCGGGACCGGCAAGACGGAACTGGCCAAGGCGCTGGCCGAGTTCCTGTTCGGCGACGAGCGGCGGCTGATTCGCTTCGACATGTCGGAGTACATGGAAGAGCACACCGTGGCCAAGCTGATCGGCGCTCCACCCGGCTACGTGGGCCACGATGAAGAAGGGCAACTGACCGGCCCTGTGCACACCAACCCGTACAGCGTGGTGTTGTTCGACGAGATCGAAAAGGCGCACCCGCGCGTGCTCGACATCTTCCTGCAAATCTTCGACGAGGGCCGGCTGACCGATTCCCGAGGCCGGCGGGCCTCCTTCACCGAGTCGGTCATCATCCTCACGTCTAATCTGGGCTGCGGCGTCGAACCCGAGCCGTCGCACAGAGGACCGCTGGGGTTTGCCCCGCCAGTCGCCAGCCACCAGCCGCCCGGACTCCGAGCTTCCCAACGCCGAGTCCTACCGCGAGTCCATCCTGGCGGCGATCCGACAGGCCCTGCGGCCGGAGTTGCTCAACCGCATTGATGAGTGCGTTTACTTCTACCCGCTCGAACGGGCTGCCGTGCGGCGGATCATCGACAACATTTTGGAGGGACTCCGCAGCCGGCTCCGAGATCGGCGGATCGAATTGCAACTGACGCCCGCCGTCTATGATGTCCTGCTGTCAGAGGGCTACGACCCCGTCTACGGTGCCCGCGAAATGGCCCGGGTGATTGAACGCCGCATCGTCCAGCCCCTGGGTCAGGCCCTGCTCGCAGGCAAGTTCCACGAAGGCGACGCCATTGAAGTCCGCATTGAAAACGGCCGCCTGAAGTTCAAACAAATCCCGGCCTAACCGCTTCCATCATCCTTCCGCATCTCCCCTCCCCGCGTCATCTTTTACCCCAGATCTTTTGCCTGCACCGTCTTCCCCCAAGGTTGTGTTCCATGCCGATCCACGTTGACGCCCCGATCCGGCGACTCAGCCAGAGTGAGTTCGGAAAACTGTCATTCGAAGTGATGCGCGAAGTCTTTCGCATTCATGCGGAACTCGGCCGGTTCTTCGAGGAAGAAATCTACAAGCAGGCGTTGGCCGTGCGTTTTCCCGGCGTGCGACTGGAGGTGAAGGTGATCGTCTCGCACAGGGAGTTCGAGAAACGCTATTCGCTGGACGTGCTGGTGGGAGACGGCGGGCTGTTTGAGTTCAAAGCGACGGCCGCTGTGTCGCCACGGCATCGAGCCCAGCTCACGAACTATCTGCTGCTGTGTGACCTCGCGCACGGCAAGCTCGTGAACGTGCGGCCGGCGGACGTCGAGCATGAATTCGTCAACGCGCTGACACCGCGCGAGGCCCGCCGCGAGTTCACGATCGACGACGCACGCTGGAGCGACGGCAACCCACGCGCGATGTGGCTGCGGGACGTGCTGGTGGAACTGCTGCGGGACTGGGGCACGGGTCTGGAATTGGCGCTCTACGAAGAGGCCCTGGTGCATTTCCTGGGCGGAGCGGAAGCCGTGGTCCAACAGGTGGATGTCCACCTCGATGGCCAACGCCTCGGCCGCCAGCCGTTTCGAGTGGTGGCCCCTGGAATGGCCTTCAAGCTCACGGCGTTTGAAGGCGCGCTGGAACCGTTTGAACATCATGCCCGCAAACTGCTGCAGCACACGTCACTGTCTGCGATCCTGTGGGCCAACATCGCTCACCACAAGCTGACGCTGACGACGTTGAAAAACATCGGTGGAGGGCAGGCAAAAAATCTGGGGTAAAAGATGAAGACCATGCGAGGTGTGGGAAGACGGCCACAACCGACGGTGTTCATGCAGAAGAGACTCTTTGCGTCACACAACGACTTTCATTGTCTGCCCGATGGGCAGCGGCTTCCTCGCCCCACCTGAATCGGTCTTCTGAATTCCCCTTCAGTCTTCATCTTTTACCCCAGATCTTTTGCCTGCCCCGTATTTGCCGGCATCGGCGGAGTGCAGGCAAAAGATCTGGGGTAAAAGATGAAGGCGCTGAGGGGTGTGGGATGACAGCCGCAAGCGACGGTGTCCATGTCGGAGAGACTCGTTGCGTCACACAAAAAAAATGACTGTCTGCCCCATGGCCAGCGGCTACCATGACCCACCTGAACCAGTCTTTTGAATTCCCCTATCCGTCTTCATCTTTTACCCCAGATCTTTTGCCTGCACCGTATTTGGAGACCCCCATGTCGAAGGTGCGAGTGAGAGAATGTGAATCTTTCAAATTCAATCGAGTTCAATGCGACCCCACTGAAAAACGACCTCGTAGGATCGCTCAGAATCGACGATCGACGTTCAGTTCGACTAAAAGGTCGTCCCAAAAATCGGCTGAATCGAAAGATTCACAGCCTCTGACGTGACGTGGCAATCCGGCGTGGCCGCAGGCGAGGCACTGGAAGGCTATCTCGACGCGGGTGGATCAGGCGACGACCGCATCCCTTTGATGCCCTCCGAAGTGGCCGACCTGCTGACGCACTGTTTCCAGCGTGATCCCGCCCAACGGCCAAAGGACATGCTGGAGATCGCGGCGGCCCTACAAGACATTTATCAGCCGGCCATCGGCAATGCCTACTCAAGACAACTGCTGGAACCGGCCAAGGCGGTCGCGGCGAACCTCAACAACCGCGCGGTCTCGCTGGTGGACCTGAACAAGGGGGCGGACGCCGAGAAACTCTGGGAACAAGCCCTGCAGGTGGAGCCGCATCACGCGGAGTCGACATTTAACTGGGGCCTCCAGCAATGGCGTTCAGTCCGGATGGACGACTTGAAGTTGTTACAGACCCTGCGCGAAATGGGGACGTCACATCCCGGAGCGTGGCTCCCGCAGTATCTGGTCGCGCAGGTCCATGTGGAACGGGGGGATTGTGCTGCGGCGGTCGAGTTGCTCGCGGCGCTGACCGGGGCGGATGCCGACACGGTGTCGGTGCAACGGCTGCTGGCTTGGGCGAGTGAGCATCTGTCGAATTCACGCCGCTGCCTCCGCTCCTTCGAGGGACACGCAGACTCGGTCAATTCCGTGTGTCTGAGCGGCGATGGCCGCGTCGCCCTCTCGGGAAGCAGCGACCAGACGCTGAAGCTGTGGGAGGTGTCCACGGGCCGCTGCCTCCGTTCCTTCGAGGGACACACAGGCGGTGTCACTTCCGTGTGCTGGAGCGCGGACGGCCGCTACGCCCTCTCGGGAAGCGGCGACCACACACTGAAGCTATGGG
>JAYTIB010000620.1:0-3932 GCA_043732205.1 Schlesneria sp.
AACTTCCGCACGGACTCCGACATCCGCGACCCTCCCCAAATCCCAATCCGCCGCGCACCCGAAAAAAAGGGCCGCTGGCCGATGCATGAATAATGCGGGTTAAAACGTTTTCGTTTTACCGCTATGCCAACGGCGTGCGCGAGAACGATGGTTCACTCCCACATTCGCGCACGCCGTTGGCGTAGCGGTTAAACGTCGGATCACATCTTGCGGCCCGCCTTCAGCCGCTGGTCCCATTCCTTCAGTTTGTCATCGTTCAGGCCGCTGGCACGCTCGATGGAAAGGACCGCCTTCCGCTTGAGCTCGGGCAACCGGCCCTCGACTTTCAACCGGCCGTTCTCACCATACGTGAAGAAGACCTCGACGATCGATCCGACCGGCAGATCAGCCGGCAGATCCTGGATCGTGCAGCGGCCGATCGCGGTCGAGTTCCGGCCGGCCGAATCGCCCCCTTCGATGACATTGATCACGATGTTCTTCTGACCCTGCTTGGCGGTCCGATAGCGCTTCCCCTTGGTGGCCGGCAGCACGGTGTTCCGGGGAATGATCACCGAATTGAGCGGACGGCCGGTGGCGGGATCTTTCGAGAGCACTCCCAGATCGTGCGAACTGACGTTGCGAACCCGCATGGCCGGTTTGGCCGTCGGCGTTGATGAAGGTGACGACGCAATCTCCCGTGCCAGCAACAATCCGGCATACAACGCCGCACCGTGTGCGACCGCTTCGTCCGGAGACAACGATCGATCGACCTTCATCCCCGATTCGTCTTCGAGCATCCGCTGGACCATCGGCATCCGGCTGGAGCCACCGACCAACAGCAGCCGGGTGATGTCCGACCACTGCATCTTCGCTTCCTTGAGCACGCTCCGAATCGTGAACCGCGTTCGTTCGAGCAAGTCGGCGGTCATCTCTTCAAACTCGGTGCGCGTGATCGGCAGCCGGATTCCCTGCCCGACGTGTTCGAACGTGATCGTCACCTGGTCGCGCGCGGACAACGACCGCTTGGCGTCTTCGGCCTCTTTCAGCAACCGCTGCGTTCCCGCCGCGTCCTGCCGCGGGTCGAAGCCGTGATGCTTGTCGCGAAACTTGTCGGCGATGAAGTCGGCCAGCCGGCGGTCCCAGTCGATGCCCCCCAGAAACACGTCGCCGCCGGTTGCGACCGCGTTGAAGTCGGTCCCTTCGATCTCCATCAGCGTCACATCGAACGTGCCGCCCCCCAGATCGTAGACCAGGATGGTCTCCTTCTGCCGCGCCTCGCCCTTCACATCGAGGAACCCGACCTGATAACCGAAGGCGATGGCGGCGGCCGTCGGTTCGTTGATGATGTCGAGGATCTCCAGACCGGCGAGCTTCGCGGCGTCCTGAGTCGCCTTGCGGCGCGGTTCGTTGAAGAACGCCGGGACCGTGACGACCGCCCTGTCGATCGGACCGAGCTTCAATTCCGCGTCACGCTTCAGCTTCTCCAGAATCAGTGACTGGATGACCTCCGGTGGCAACTGCTCGCCCCCGACCTTCTTCGAATAGAACATGCTGCCCATGTCGCGCTTGGCGAAGTCGGCGATCCGGTCCGGCTCCATGCCCGCCGCCTTGACCGCCTCTTTGCCGACCACGGCGGACGAACCGTCGAGCAGCACGACACTCGGTGTGATCAGGTCGCCCTCGCTGTTGGGAATCGTGCAGGGACGGCCGGTCGCGTCCAGATAGGCCACGACCGAAAACGTCGTGCCAAGGTCGATTCCAATCGGTGTCGTTGAGGCGGGCATTTGGTTTCTCGGCGGGATTGATATCGGCGGGTCGTAGTTGAGGCCGCTTGCGATGGCAGCGTTGGCTATTGGCTATTGGCTATTGAAGGACGATGGCAGCGTCCTCCACGATGAGGCGGTCAGCGTTTCTTCTGGATCAGGATCATCACCGTCGACGGACTGATCAGCGCGTCGACGTCGGTCCATTCGATCGTCTTCCCATCGGACTTGGCCGATTCGAAGTCGCGAATGTGCTGCTTGAGAAACGGCATCGCATCGTTGATCGGAATGGCCAGGCCGTATCCCTGCACAAATGTGGCGGTGTACGTCTTGGCCGCGACGACACCGACGACCCGCCCGGCCCGGTCGCACAACGGACCGCCGCTGTTTCCCGGATTGACCTGCACGTCGAGCACCATCATCTGGTCTGTTTCCGCGGTGGGCAATCCGGTCACAATCCCGCGCGTCGCTTTCAATCCCTTGCCGACGACCGACGCAATCGGAAAGCCGAGTGCCATCACTTCGGTGCCACGACCGACGGAAACCGTATTGAGCGGCACGGCCGGCGCCTTGAGTTGCCGACATTCAATCAGCGCGACATCCAGATCCTTCGACGAGGCCACCACCTTCGCCGCCAGCGGCAGCCCGTTCGGTTTCGCGGGATCCTGGATCACCAGCGAATCCGCATCTTCCACCACGTGGCGGTTGGTGAGCACGTATCCCTCGGCGATGACGAATCCGGTGCCGTTGCCCACCACGCGGCTTTCCTCGACGGCGGCCGGATCGCCGGTCTTGTTGCGAAGCATTCTCAGGACGGCATAGCCGCGCGAGGGATCGGCGCGATTCCCCGAGTCCTTCGCCAGCATCTTCTGGTATGCCTCGGTCGCGTCGCTCAAGGCGCGGCGATCGACGCCGGTGAACTTTTTCAGATTCACATCCGAGATGAACTTGCCCAGGTTCTGCGCCACGTTCTTGTTTTCCAGATCGATCGCGGCGGCCTTTTCCCAATGCTTCACGGCCCCGGTGTAGCGCTTCATCTGGATCTCACACACGGCCACGTTGTTCAGCAGCGCGACGTTGTTGGGCGACCGGCTGAGGCACTGGTTGAACTTCAACTCGGCCGCCTTGAAGTCGTTGCTGAGGAACGCGCCGACCGCCAGCAGGAAGATCGATTCCAGATGTTCGGGATAGATCTTGCCGGCCTTTTCCAGCTTGGCATTCGCCGCGGTGAAGTTGTCGACATTGAGCATCTCCAACGCTTCCTCCACCAGCTTGTCCGCTTCCTTCTCCAAAGCCACGGCCTCGGACTTCGGCATCCACTTGGTGCCGACATGCACCATTTGATCTGTGGCCGCCTGCTCCCAGTACTCCAGCCGAGCCTGTGCCTGTTCCTTCTCGTCGACGGTCGTCGCCGGGTCGGTCAGGAAGATCTGAAAGAGCAGCAGAGCCTCTTCCGCCGTTTGGCACTTCTGGGCGTTCGTTTCGACCGCCCGGACTTTCGGTGAACTGATGGCCTTGGGAGTCCCCGGTGTTTTCGACGGGCTCTTCGTTGGGTTACCCGTTGACGGTTCCTTGCCCGGACCAGGCTTGGTCGGGGAACCGGTTGTCGGTGTGTCCGACGGCGCAGTCGTTTTCAGTGCTTTCAGGTCGGCCCTGATCCGCGCCGCGATGGCGTCGACCGGCGAATCCGCAAACGTCTCCGCCGCACGTTTGCCGGACGTTTGGCCGTACCCGATCGACGTCCCGATCGCGGCGGCAACAAGCAGCCCGGCCCATACCAACGAATGCGGGCGGATAGCCCAGCATTTCAAGCGGAATTCGTTCACGAAGGCGACCTCACAAATTCAAGAACCGAAATGGCGGGCGATAGTATGCGACAGAGCCATATCGGCTGTCTATTCCATGTGCCGATTGAGCCCCGTCGGTCGGTTCTTTCAAGGTAGGGTGGGACCAGCTCGCTTCGAGCGCCGGCCCACCAGCATGAAATCGCCGGTCATGCTGGTGGAGTTGTGTCGCGCGGCCGGTCATCAGATCGACCACGCCGGCCCACCAGCATGAAATCGCCGGTCATGCTGGTGGGCCGGCGCGGCGAAGCGCCGCTGGTCCCACCCTACAGTTGCTCCGGTTGCCATGACTTGGGCTGGGATCAAACGGCCCGCGTCACCCTTCACTCTTCACCCAACCTCACAT
>JAYTIB010000621.1:0-3931 GCA_043732205.1 Schlesneria sp.
CGCGGGCGATGTTGCTGTAGGTGTCGCACACCGCGGCCCCCGTGCCGCGACTGCCGCTGTGACTGAGCAGCGCGACGTATTCGCCCGCGTCGAGATTCAGTTCGTCCTCGCGCTGCGTCAGCGTCAGGACGCCGAATTCCGCGAAGTGATTTCCGGAACCCGATGTGCCGAGTTGCCGCCACGCCTTGTCCTTGTTCTCGCGGGTGACGCGGCTGATGCTCCAGTCCGCGTCCATCACGGTGTGATCCTGCGGCCGTTCGTGGACCGAGCCGATTCCGAACCGCGTTCCGTTCAGCAGCGCCGTCTTGAAGCGGTGGAAGTTCTCGGTCAGTTGCGAGGTCGGCATGTCGAGCACCGACAACTTCATGCGGCAGGCGATGTCGACCCCGACCGCATACGGTACGACGGCGTTCTCCAACGCGAGGACACCGCCGATCGGGATGCCGTAGCCGACATGCGCGTCCGGCATCAGCGCGGCACCGACGGCCATCGGCAACGCGCACGCCTGCCGCATCTGCGCCTGGCACGCGGCATCAATGTCGGTCCCCCACTGCTGGTACGAGATCGGCGCGGGACGGATGAAAGTCGCCGCGTCGATCAACTTGCGGGCCAGTTCCCCGAAGTACGGATCGGCGACGTAATCCGCCGGCGTTTCCAGCGTGTCGGAGATCAGATCCTTGATCTGCCGGCCCCGCAATTCCCCCGCGGCCGCCTGCTGAATTCCCTGAATGGCGACCGACAGACAGTCGTCGGGAACGCCGAGCTTGCGAAGTTGAGTCGTATTCATGGACGAATTCCGTTTGAGCCGATGGTGCCTGAGTTCCTGCGTTGGACGATGGCGGATTCTATCGACTTCATCGTGCGGTTGCAGACACGGTCATCCGCAAAAGGTTCAGCGACGAAGACGGAGCCGAAGCCGCCGGCGCTGCGGCGACAATTCTCTCTGCGGATCGGCGCGGCGTTACCTAGGAGAGCGGCAGGAATAGACATACAAGCACGCAGCGCAAGCGAGTGAGTTTACGAGCACACTCGCTTGCGCATCGTGCTTGTACGTGGGTAAACTTTCATCTGCCGCTCACCTTGCCGGCGGACTCGTTGAGTTCCGCGAGTTCCACGAGCAGCCGTTCCAGTTGCTGCAGGTACTCGTCCTGCGGCAGGGACTTCTTCCGGTCGCGCAGTTGCAGGATGGAGAATTCCAGCGAGTCCCGCTTCTTCAACACGTCCGGCGGCAACGCGGCATCGGTTGGATTGCGGAGCAGGTGCCACTGGTGGGCGAACTGCCCGTCGAGCGGTTTTCCATCGGTGGTTTGTTCGAGCGGCATCAGACCGCGGAACTGGTCAGACCGGACGCCCTGCCCGTCGCCACTGTCGTCGAGCAGCGCGTGCTCGGTCTGCAGTCGGCCGTCGGTGGAATAAAACTCGGCCGTGCGGCGGGACGCTTTCAGGTACGCCTCCCACAGCGACGTTTGATCGTCCTTGTCGAGGTCGGCCGCGGGATCGCCGATCGCCTGCGACATGAAGTCACCGAACCGGGCGAAGTTCTGTTCGGCACCGCTCTTGGTCGACGCGATCACGACGCGCTTCGGGTGCGACAACGCCGTCAGAAACGGAGCACTGGCGGATGCCGAATTGATGATCGCCATCGGGCGGTCCACGGGCTTCAGCCAATCGGCCAGTTCCTTCGCCGAGACATCCGGGCCGCGCAGGTTGAACCGCGCTTCGCGCCGGTCAAACGTGCCGTGACCGATCAGCACCAGCCACAGGTCGACGCCGGGTGCTTTCGCGGCGTCATCGATCACGGCGCGCAGCCGCTGCTTGTCGGTCTGCTCAGGCGATTCGGTGTCTCGACCGATGATGGCGATCTGATACCCGGCCTTGCCAGCCGCGGCGATCCACCGTTCCGACCATTCGGCAAACAGTGCTTCGTACTGTGGGGCACCACCGGCACCAACCACCACGATCATGATCGGCTTGATCGGCGGGGTCGAATCGGCGGCGCGGGCGGAATTTGAGATTTGAGATTTGTGATTTGTGATTTGGAAGACAGGGATTCCGAACACCATTGCGAGCAGCGTTGAGACGACGATCAACCGTTGGCGGGTTGGACGCGCAACGACAAGGCGCGATGAACACGGAGCGCGATGCCCCGGCACGTAGGGTGCGTGGAGTCTTCGGAACGCACCGTCTTCAGAACAGGGGGTCTCCAACCGGTGCGTTGCGAAGACTCCACGCACCCTACGACTGCGACCGTGTGATTGTCGCCACTGGGTTGATTCACGTTCCGTCACGGCAATCCCCTCCAGCGGCGCAGAGCCCATTCTCCGCACAGGCAGCTCACGATGAGAACCAGAATCCAGGGCTGATGCCAGAGCGGCGTCGTGTAGGACTCGGTCAGCGGAGCCTGGCGCGTCGGCAGTGACCGCACGAACGACTCCAGGTTGTCCGCCGCGATGACTTCGCCGCCGGTCTGTTTGGCCAGCGATTCCAATAACTCAGTGTTCGGCGCGACCCGTTGAAATTCTTCCGCGGCCGGATCGGCGACCCAGCCGGTTTCCGATTTGCCGAGCGGCTTCCCTTCGGCATCGGCGACGTCGACGGTGACGCGGTATCGGCCCGGCATGCGCGACGCAAACGTTGTCTCGTACAACCCCGCCTCCTGCAACGACGGTTCGGCCGGTTGCGAGACGGTCGAACCGTCCGGCAACTTCAACGAGACATTGACGGCCGCGTTGTCCTGCGATTGAAACTCGTTCGTGCGGATGCGCGCCTCCAACCGGGTGAGCGGTTGGCCGAACTCGTCCTGCGGGACGACCCGCAGTTCGATCCGGTCGGGGACGTCGGCGATCAGCCAGCGCACCGTTTGCCGCCACGCCTTGCCCAAGTCGTCCTTCTCGCGCTGCGCGTCCGTGCGATTCAGTTGCCAGCGCCACAGGTCGCCGATCAACAGCGCGGCACAGCGGCCGCGCCCAAAGCGCTGCACTGCCAGCGCGGGATGCCGCTGGCTGGCGGCGTCCACGACTTCGGCAATCACGGTGGCTCCGGGCTTCAAGTTGCCGACGCGATTGATCGTGCGGAACGGCGGCAGTTCCTTCAGCCGCTGCTGTTCCTCGGATTCGGTCGAACGGAGCCGGGCCCACGGTTGCAGCCAGCCGTCGCGGGTCAGCGCGAGACGATAACCCGTGGGCGACGGCGTCGATTCGGAGGCATCCAGATACAGCGGCAGCATGCGACCGACGGGTGTGCGCGTGTAGTTGCCTTGTCGGAATGACTCGGCTCCACCCAGCATCAGCAGCCCGCCACCGCGCTCGGACACGAACCGTTCCAGCAGCGCGAGTTGATCGGCTGAGAAGTACCCGGCTTCCAGGTCGTCGATGATGACGGCTTGGAACTGGTACAGGTCTTCCGCCTTCTTCGGGAAGCCGTCGCGGAGTTCATTCGGATCGCGCGTGTTGAGCCGCACCATCACCGGCTGGTCGTAGCGTTCGGTCTCTTCGTTCGTCCGGTCGAAGCCCCGGAAGAGCGGATTGGTCGCCTCACCGTCACGGCTGCGCCAGTCGAACTTCGCCTCGCGCCGCGCGACGCGGATGACACCCGTCAGCTTGATCTGTTCGTCGGACTCGATCGCGCGGTTCAGGAACTTGTATTCCCAGTTCGGCCGACCGGTCAGATACAGGACGCGGTACGGACCGCTGCCGCGATCGACGGAGACCAGTCGGCGGTTGTTGGCAGCGGTCGACTCTTTGTCGGGCGCCAGCGCGGCGGTCTCGACCTTGACCTCGTAAAACGAAAGGCCCGGCTTGGCGGGTCGGAACTGAAAGCGGAACGCCAGCGGTGTGGATTCGTGGCCGAAGGCTTGAGTCTCCTGCTTGACCAACGCGCCGGTCTCGTCGAGGAGTGAAGCCGTGACCTTGGCACCGGGCAGGCCCAACTG
>JAYTIB010000622.1:0-3923 GCA_043732205.1 Schlesneria sp.
TGCAGGAAGCCGTCGGCACCGCCGAGATCGATGAACGCGCCATAGTCCTTGATCGTCTTGACGGTCCCCGTGTATTGCTGGCCAACTTCGGCCTGTTGCCAGAAGGTCACCGCCAACTCTTTGCGTTCTTCGATCAGGATGATCCGGCGGCTGACGACCAGATTGCGCTTGGCGGGATTCACTTCGGTGACCTGGACGGTCAGCTTCTTGCCGACATACGTCTCCAGTGCCGGAGCAAAACCGAGGTCGACCTGACTGGCCGGCAGGAAGGCCCGCAGCGGGCCGATGTTCACTTCCAAGCCACCCTTGTTGGTCTTGGTGACCATGCAATCGACCACTTGCCCGACGCTCAATTCTTCCCAGTTCCCCTTGGCCTTGCGGGTGGCCTTGGGCAGGTTGACGAGGATCACGCTGTTCTCGGGATCGTACTTCTCGACGACCACCAGAAACTCTTCACCCACGCGCGGCTGCTTCCCCTGGGGGAACTGACGCGCGGGGAGCACGCCGGGTGAGCGAAAGCCGACTTCGCAGAAGACGTCGTCGGCCGTCACACTTTGGACCTTGGCCTTGAGCTTCGTGCCGGCTTCCAACAGATCTTCGGACTCGGGCAGGTTCGCGACGGCGGATTGCGGGGTCGGTGTCGACGCGCCGGCGGGAGGTGCCGTGGGTTCGGTCATCTGGCCAGCCATTGCGGCGTCGAGTTCACGTTCCAAGTCGGCGTCAATCGCCAGCCGTTCCGGTGGCAGTTCGACAGGGGGCGCGGCCGGGGGCGGCGGTTCGACAACGACCTTGGCGGGAGATTCCGCTTCCATGGCATTGGCCGCCGCGGTCTCCATCGCGGTCTCAATGATCGACGGCACGGCGACAGCCTGCCCGAGATCGACGGTCGGATTCAGCCGCGGGCGTCGTTCGCGCTTGGCCACGGCCGACTTCACTTCGTCGATCCAGGCGCGGGCCGCATCGACCTGATCCGTGGTGCCGAGCGACAGCGTGATCGTTGAGCCATCGTCGCACTGAAAGGCCAGCTTGACTTCGACGTGCCCGTCGTCGCGCGCGACCGATTCCACATCGACCACCTTGTCGGCGGACACGGTCGCGGGGATCGGAGCACCATTGGCGAGTTCCCCCCGCAAGGCGATCTGGCCCGATTCGCGATTCACCGCCACCGCTCCGGGCAGTTGATCGACATCCAAAACCAGTTCCTGTGATTCCGACCGAAAACCTGTGATCTGCATGATGGCTCTTGTTCTTCCAACGGGGGGCGCTCGTACCGATTCGCGGGATCAATCGGTGGGCGGGCATCAGCGATTGGCTTCAGACTCACTCGGTCCGCGTGAAGCAGAGAGGCAACATTTTCAAGTCGCCAACGGGCGACAGCATCCTGAAACTGGGAGCAACCGACGGGAACGATACCGGGGCGTGAAGGAGGGGGTGTTCGATCGATCACGACAACCCGAATGATCCCAACACATTCCGATCCCAAAACGGCCACTGATCTATAAGCAGTTCGATTGCATTCGTCAATTCTCGGGAAACCCGCCGCGTCGGTCGCCGTCAAGATTCTTCAGACATTCACTTTGGTGACGTCGCCGACAATTCTTGTGGAGCACGTTTTCAACGTGCTCGAAGCGGTTCGATCGAGGCACCATGAACGAGGCGTATTGATCGCAGGCAACCGATTGGCGCGTGGGCCCGCACACTTCGTTCAGTGGATGCCGCCCACGGGAACAGCTACCGTTGTCACGCCATCGCCATGACTGTCAGGCGTGTCGCCGAGACCTCGACCAGGGGAATGCCAGATGACCTTGAAAGTGCTGATGCCCATCGGGGATGCCACTGAAGTGATGGACACGCTGTACCCGTTCTTTCGACTTCCCGAAGACGGGTTCGAAGTCGTCGTGGCTGGTCCCGATGCCCGCAAGTACCACGGGGTGATGCACGAGATCCCCCCCAATGACAGCATTCCGTGGGACATCACCCGTGAACAACCCGCGTACCACATCCAAGCCCGCATCGCCTTTCGCGATGTCAAACCCGAGGACTATGTCGGTCTGTTTCTGTCCGGGGGGCGGGCTCCCGAGTACATCCGCTATGACCGCGATCTGCTGGCGTTGACCCGGCACTTCTTCGACACCGGCAAGCCGGTTTGCACGGTCTGCCACGGCGTCGAGATTGCCGCCGCCGCGGGTTGTCTGACTGGCCGAACCCTGACGACGGTCGCCAAGTGTGCGCTCGACATCACCCAATGGGGCGGGAACTACGTCGATGAGCCGGTGGTCGTGGACGGCAACCTGATCAGCGGTCGCACCTGGCACGACAACACCCCGATGATGCGCGAGTTCCTGAAGCTGCTCAAACACCACACGCAAGGATGAGCCGGGCAGCGCAGCCGTGTGGGTCACGGGCACGGCGACTCGAAGCCGACTTCGAAGCAAGTCGTTCCATCCATGCGCTGCCAAGTCAGTTTCGCGGAATGCGCTGCGGCGATCTCGCGGGCGACGGACAGACCCAGGCCGGTTCCGTCGGGCTTGCTCGTCGCGAACGGTTCGAACAGACGGGCCGACATCTGCTCATCGGGACCGGGCCCGCTGTCGAAGACCCGCAGACGGACTTCGCGCCCCCCGACTTGAGTAGCTCCCGACGACGCGGCATCCGTCGCCACTTGATCCAGTTCGACGCGGATCATCCCCGGTTTTCCTGTGGCATCGGTTGCCGCTTCGATCGCGTTGACGAGCAGATTGAGCAGCAGTTGCCGCAGCGAATCGGGTTCACCGGTGACGATCCTTTCGTCATCCGGCCGATTCCATTGAAGACGGATGTTGGCATGGCGGCACGCCGGTTCCACCAGGGGCAGCGTCTCGTCAACCAACTGACCCAGCGACACCGACTGCAAGGGGAGCCGTTCACCGCGCCCCAGATGCAGGAAGCGTTTCAGCGAGGTTTCCATCAGGTGCAGTTGCCGCAGCGCCACATCGAGCGATTCCCGATCGGCCGCGGGGGCGAGATCCGCCGCGTGAAATTCGAGTGCCATCAGCGCTCCGGTCGCCGAATTCCTGAGCTGATGCGCGATGCCGGCACCGAGTTGACCCAGGGTTCGCAGCCGTTCGCTGCGCCGCACCTGTTCCTCGTAATGACCGAGTTGTTCGGACATCCGGTTGAGGGCCGCCGCGAGATCCCGCAGTTCGTCGTCGGTGGATGGCAGCGGTGTCGAGAGGAATCGTCCCGACGCGATGGTGGCCGCCTGTTCGCTCAACTGGCGAACCCGAGCCGTGAAGCGTCGTGCCAGGAACGTTGTCAATGCAATCGCAATGACCGCCGCCACCAATCCGGCAACGAGCGGCGGCCAGGTTGCGCGCAGCGCCACACGATCCCAATGCTCCTCGGGATACAAGACGTACAACGTCTGCGACTCGCTGCGCGGCGGGGCGACTCTGACGGGCAGCCGCGCGGCCCGGTAACGCCGGTCCGACAAGACCAACGCCAGATCCGGTGATGGTCCGGTTGCCTGCTCCCGATCCAACCGCTGCAGTTCGGCCGTCTCTGCGCCGGACATCGGAATCGTTGACTGCTGAACGTGCCCAAGCTGATTCAGCACGACGAAGTCGGCACCCGACAGACCCGCCATCTTGTGCAGCACATTCTCGCTCAGCGGGAAACCGGCATCGGCCAATGTTCCGGCCAGACGCCGCAGATTCTCCTGCTCCTGTTCGCGGGCAAACTGGGCTCCGATCCACGCTCCGGTCAAACTGGCGACGGCCACTCCCGCCAAGACCACGACCAGCATCGGAACCAGCAACTGTTGTTGAATCGGCCGACGCATGGGCAACGGGTTCACAAAGAGAAGGTCGCGCGGACGTTGGTCTTGGGATCGGCACAGAAATAACTGTCGCAGATTGTCGTGGTTCGCTCCGCGAACCAACGTT
>JAYTIB010000623.1:0-3917 GCA_043732205.1 Schlesneria sp.
GCTTGAATTCCTGCGGGGATCGCGGCGGTGACGAGACCCGCTCCGCCGCGCAGAGCCGCGGTGGCCGTCAGGCATGCGGCACCGCTCATGCCCCGGCTGCCGGCGATCACCAGCACCCGGCCGCAGTCACCCTTGTGCATCTCCTGACTGCGAAGTGGAGGAGTCGGCGGTGTTGTGATGCGCTCGAACGAGATGGCCTCAGACATGCGATTCCCCAAGAGATGTGGAGCCTCTAACAAGAGTAACCCGAAGCGTGAGCGAGGGGCGGTTTCGCGCTCAACTTGCTGACGCCCTCGCTCACGCTTCGGGTTACTGTAGGGGCTGTGATTTCGCCGATGGCCCGGACTGTCGGGCGATCATGGCAGCAAGATAGCCGCCCTTGAATCCCGCGTCGATGTTCACGACGGCGACATTGGCGGCGCAACTGTTGAGCATGCTCAACAGCGCCGCAAAGCCACCCAGATTTGCCCCGTATCCAATGCTGGTCGGCACCGCGATGACGGGCACCGAAACCCAGCCGGCAACGACCGACGGCAACGCCCCTTCCATCCCCGCCACGACCACCACCGCCTCGGCATCCCGCAGGCGGTCGCGCTGGGCGAGCAAGCGCTGCGGGCCGGCAACCCCCACGTCGATGACCAGCTCCGCGTGGCAACCCATCCAGAGCGCGGTTTCCACCGCCTCCTCGGCAACCGGCCGGTCGCTCGTCCCCGCGGTGACCACGAGCACCCGGCCGCGCACGTCCGCGGGAGACCGCGTCAACGCGATCGTTTTCGCGACTGTGTTCACGCGGGCATCGGGAAACGCAGCGCAGACCTGTTCCATTTGCTCGGGTGTCACGCGGGTTGCCAGCGAGTTCTGGCCGGCGGCCGACTGGGCTGCGAACACGGCGATGATCGCCGCCGGTGTCTTGCCCATGCCGAAGACGACCTCGGGAAATCCGCAGCGCCGGACGCGGTCCAGATCGACGAGCACATCGCCGACCGGGATCGTCGGTGAATAGGCCGACCGAAGCGCCTCGTCGACGGCGGACCAATCGACGTCACCGCGCTGCCAGCCGGCGATCAACTGCTGAAGGTCGTCCGGAGTCATCGGTGCCTCGTAAAGTTGAAAAGTGAGATCGGCTATCGGCTGTCAGCCATCGGCCATCAGCAGTTTTCGATCACAGGCCCGGCGTCAGCAGGAGTTCGGGCAACGCCGATGACCGTGTGTTTCGCAGCGGATGATTGTCGCCGCCGTGGAACGTGAAGACCGCCGAGTACTTCGACTCGTTCGTTGTGTTGCGGCTGGCGGAGTGCAATGTCTTGCAGTGAAAGAACAGCACGTCGCCCGGTTCGAGTTCGACAAACTGCCGCGTCTGAATCAGGGCCTGATTCTCGGGCAGATCGGTGCGGAAGAACACGTCGGCATCGAACCGCGATCGGTCGAAGTCGCACCGATGGGAACCCGGAATGACTTGCAGGCAACCGTTGGCGGCGTACTCGCGACCGAGCGCGAGCCACACGTTGACCAGGTCGGGACTGACATACGACCAATAGCGGATGTCCTGATGCCAGCCGGTTTCGCTGCTGTATTGCGGCTGCTTGGTCATGATGCAGTTGTGATGTGCCAGGGGACAGACGACCTGTGGCCCGAGCAGTTGTTGCAGTCGCCCGAGGACGGCGGGACGCAGCATCCATTCGGTGAAGAGAAAGTCGCGGCTGAGCGCCTGTTTCAGGCGACGAATCGTCCGTCCGCCGACCGAGTCCAATGATCGGGGCGCCCCCGGATAATGCAGGTCGGCCTCGTACTCGACGGGACCGGTTTGTTCCCGCAGACCGGTCTCGGTGACGCGGCGCATGTGGGCCACATCGTCGCTGGTGGCGAGTCCCCTCACACACAAGAATCCGTCCCGCCAGAACTGCGCGACTTCGTCACTGGTGAACACGGCGGATGTTGGGTCCACATGGTTTGAATCGGAGCAGAACGTGTCGGGCACAAGCATGTCGATCGTAGCCATGATATTCACTGACAACCGGCGGGTGATGATGTGCCGTGGGAGGACAACTCCCGCCGATCACCTCACCCTTTGATGTCGTATTCCTTGATCTTCCGATACAGGGTTCGTTCGCCGATCTCCAGCATCTTGGCCGCCTCCTCGCGTTTGCCGCTCGTCAGTTCCAGCGCCCGTTCGATGTAGTACCGTTCGACTTCCGTGAACGGACGACCGATCAGCGCATCCGCACCGCGCGCTGTGGAGCCAGTGGCGTCGGAGTCGACCGCCTGACCCAGCGGGGCGATGTCGTCGGGGAGATCGTCGACGTCCAGCCGGCCATCCCTGTCGAGGACCAGCATCCCTTCGACGGCGTTGCGAAGTTCACGCACATTGCCGGGCCACGAATGCGCAATGAGCGCCTGTTGCACCTGTTTGCTGATGATCGGCACCGGCTTCTTGTAGCGCGCCGTGAGTTGCTTGAGGAAATGCTCGATGAGCAGCGGGATGTCGCCGCGCCGATCGGCCAGCACGGGGAGTTCGATCGTCACCACCGACAGCCGATAGAACAGATCCTTGCGGAACGAGCCCCGCTTCACCATTTCGTTCAATGACGCGTTGGTGGCTGCGACCAGCCGGACGTTGACTTCGATTTCATCGTTCGCCCCCAGCCGGGTGACCTTGCGGTCTTCCAGGACTCGCAGCAGCTTGATCTGTGTCGGCATTGGCATTTCACCGACTTCGTCGAGGAACAGTGTTCCGCCGTTGGCATACTCGAATTTGCCGATCCGCTTCGTCGCCGCTCCGGTGAAGGCCCCCGCTTCGTGGCCGAACAGTTCGCTTTCCAGGATGCTCTCGGGCAACGCGGAAATGTTGAGCGGGACGAACGGCTTGTTCTTCCGTTCGCTGTTCTGGTGAAGCGCCCGCGCGGCGAGTTCCTTGCCCGTGCCACTGGCTCCCAGAATCAGCACCGTGCTGTCGGTCGCCGCGACGCTGCGCAGCTTTTCGAGCACGCGGTGCATCGTCGGGCTGTTGCCAACAACCCCTTCGTAACCGAACTTCTCATCGAGGCGCTGGCTGAGTTCCGCGTTCTGCCGGAGCAGACGGACGCGGGCGGAAGCCTTCTCGACGGCATGCCGCAATTCCGTGACATCGAGCGGCTTGGTCAGATACGTGTGAACGCCATGCTGACCGGCGGCGACCGCGGTCTTGATCGAGGCGTGTCCCGTTAGCAGGATCACTTCCGCGTCCGGCAGTTCCTCTTTGGATTTGCGCAGGATCTCCAAGCCGTCGACATCATCCATCATCAGGTCGGTGACGACGACGTCATACGTCTGGCTTTCGATCAGCGCGACCGCC
Organism: Schlesneria sp.; assembly: GCA_043732205.1. Lineage (GTDB taxonomy): Bacteria > Planctomycetota > Planctomycetia > Planctomycetales > Planctomycetaceae > Schlesneria. The sequence continues at coordinate 3,332 of JAYTIB010000623.1, forward strand.
CGTTCACCCGACCCGGCGACGGTGCAGTCGTAGCCGACGCGGCGCAGGCTTTCGGCCACGGCCTGCGCGTGCGACTCGTCATCGTCCACGATCAGGACGCGGATCGAGATTCCAATCAAGTCAGCCGGTACGTTGTCTTTTGCCGACATCCACGAAATCCCGTCGTCGACCCGGATGAAATTCAAGACTGGGAGACCCGGCCCTGTGCCCGGTCGCAACACTTGCCACTGGCCGTCGCAGTCTAACGGTCAGGATCACGCTTTGCACGGCAGGGCATCGGCGATGATGTTCACTCGGCATGCAGGGATGTCCGAGCGGATGACGGGAAGTCTCTATCATTCCCGGTATCAGGAAACCACCGCATCACTGTTCGAGACGGCTTTCGAAGGCTCTGCGGCCCTGTCAGAATCGCAAGCCCCACTGCGAGGCGTGCGTTGCAGTTTGGGGGGGGCGATCCTAGAATCCGCTGCCTTTGGCGATGGCTGTTCAAGGGCCAGCGACAGTTGCAATGGGCGAGTGAAGAATTGATACCCGCCGAGTCGATCAACAGCCGTCCGGCCTTGGCCTCCCGCGATCACGCACGTCA
>JAYTIB010000624.1:0-10042 GCA_043732205.1 Schlesneria sp.
CGAGCAAATCCAGCGCACCTCCGATCCGGAACTGACCGGAGATTGGCCGCACGAACGTTTGGCTTCTCTGCGCGAGGCTGGCGTATTCCGGTGGGGACTGCCGGTTGAATTCGGCGGACAAGTCGTGACCACCCCTCAACTGCTGGAAGGCTATCTCGAACTGGCGCGACTCTGCCTGACCACGGCATTCATCCTGACGCAGCGCGACGCCGCCTGTCACCGCATTGCCAACAGTTCGAATCTTGAGCTCCGGCAAACATTGCTGCCCGATCACTGTTCCGGCCGCGCGCTGGCCACGGTCGGAATCTCGCACCTGTCCACGTCGCGGCAGCACTGGTCACGACCCTCGGTCATCGCACGCCCAACAGCCGACGGTTATGAGCTGACCGGCGAGGCTCCGTGGGTGACGGGTGCCCGTCATGCCGACCTGCTGGTGACTGGTGCCTCGGTCGAAAGCGGCGAACAGATACTGGTGGCGATCCCCACTCAACGAGACGGCGTCCACGTGGGCGAACCATTGAAGTTGCTCGCGCTGAACGCCTCAATGACGGGAAGCGTGATGTTGAACCGCGTGGCCGTGCGAACCGACGAGATCGTCGCGGGACCGGCGGCCCAGGTGATGAAGATCGGTGCGACGGGCGGAACAGGCTCGTTGACCACGACCGCCGTGGCGCTCGGCGCAGCCAGCCGGACACTCGACGGACTCCGCGCGGAAGCCGCCGCGCGGCCGGACTTGGTTGATGTCGTCAACTCGTTCACGAACGAACTGACGCGACTGCGGACCGACTTGGTCGACGCTGCCACCGGTGGTGAGTCCGTCAGCATCAACGTCCGGACTCCCGCGGAACTGCTGCGTCACCGCGCCAACTCACTCGCCGCACGCGCCGCCCAGGCATTCGTTTGCAGTGCCAAGGGAGCTGGCTTCGTCTCCGGCCATTCCGCGGAACAATCCCTGCGACAAGCGATGTTCTTTCAAGTCTGGTCATGCCCAGCCGCGGTGACGAAAGAGACACTCATCGAGCTTGCGACCGGGACGAAATATACCTCTCGCGGTCATGCATGAGAGGTTTTACGTTTAGCCCCAACGCCATCGGCGTGGGCGGGAATGGGGGCACCCCGTTGATCGCTCCCACGCCGATGGCGTTGGGGCTAAACGTCTCACTTGGGGCCGCGTGCGGTATCACTGCTCGTCGCCGTCGAGGGCATTCTTGGTGAGCCGGGCGGCGTCACCAAGACTTGCGATTGGAAAACGTCTCACCAATAACCGCGAGACGAATCGTTCGCGCGAGACCACGGCGACGACGATCGGCAACTCATCGACTGCGGAAATCCAGAACTACTGGAACGGCTCGGTGCTGACTTCGATATTGCCGATGACGAACGGGACCGACTGCTCGGGGCGCAGGATCAGGTCGTAACCCCACATCTTCGAAAAGCAGGCGTCGGTCACGTGCCAGGTGTAAGTCTGCCAGCCGGTCTCGTTGGAGAACCCGCCCCACTTGCCCGTGTTGGCATACGGCATCCGACCCTGACTGTCGGCAACTTCGTACAGCAGATTCATCCCCACGTTCCCCGCCGCAACCCGGCGGACCGTGACGCGAACGAAATACTCCTTCGTTCCAAAACTGGCGAATGACGGATGAACGTAAAACCGCACCGCATGATTGATGTCCCCCTGCACGAGAATCCCGCCGGACCCATCCGGGAACTTGACGGTGGGACATTCGGCGCGGCCGACCTGCGCGATTCCGCGGCTGCTCGCGTTGGGCGACGCGGGCTCGACGTTGACGGTCTTCACCTTCGAGTGATCACCGCCCCACGCGAAATTCTTTCCGGCGTTCGACGTGGCGTGCTTCACCAACTCGGGCAGCAGACCGACGATCAGAACCGGCGTGTCGGTCAACTCGATGGTTCGGCTGGCCTTGAAGAGCTTCGGCGTGGAATGGATCACATCGGTGACTTGGACATCGTGTGTCAACGCAATCGAGTCGGTCAGCCCGGCTGGCATCCAGGCGATGAGCACCGGCCCCGACTTTCCCTCAAAGACGAACCCATAACCTCTGCCGTCGAGGCCGAGTGCTATCCAGCCGAGGTATTTTGGGGTCGCCCCGAGACTGGTCGTCAGCGTCTTCAGCGTCTTGTACGCGGCGCGGGCCGTGCCGTCGCGGTTCAGTAGGCCGAACCCCTGATCTTCGCCGACGGGATCTTGAGCCTCGAACCACTGAATCTGAGTGATCCCCTGCGCGATCGCCATCGTGTAGATCTTGGCGAACGACTTCGCGGCGTCCTGTTCCGTGACAGCGCGGCCGCCCGACGTGATCCGATGTCCCACTTCGGTGATCCAGATTTCGGCGTTCGCCCGATCCGGCGCGGTGGTCTTCAGCATGTCGCGCAGAGTTCGACTCATCCACAGAAACGGGATCTCACCATCCACGTCGGCCAGACCGTCGGCGATCTCGTAGGGATGGATGCAAAGATAGTCGAAGCTGTTCGGCGTCCCCGCCTTGGCCAGGGCGAGAAGCGTCTGGTGCAGATACGGTGCGTCGAAACTGGCGACCGTCAGTCCCACCTGTGCCTGCGGGTCCGCCTTCTTCGCCGCGGCATACGTGGCCGCCGCGAGCTTCGCATAGTCGACCGTCGTGTGCCGCCCGTCATTGAAGCCGCCGTTCCCCTCGTTCCAGACTTCCCAATGGCGCACCTGCTTGTGATACCGACCCACCACCGCCGCGACGAATTGGGACCAATCCTCCAGGTTCTCCATCGGAAACGCATGCACGGTTTTCGTCCCCGGTGGCGACCCCATCAAGATCGCGTTGATCTCGATCGAGTGATCGGCGGCGGTCTTCACCAGGGTGTCGCCGTGCTCCCAGTTCCAAGTCCCGCGCACCGGTTCAAACCCGCGCCATTCGGGAAACAACCGAACCTTGGTCACCCCCGCCGCCGCCATCTTCGGAAACCAATCGGCATGATCCTTGAACGAACTTGCCGAAGCGCTGACACCCCAGGGCGAAGGTGCAGGCAGTCGCACAGTCGTCACCTGTTGAGCCGAAACCGGCTCCGGCGCAAACAGCCGCGTCACAAGCAACACGCCGACGACAAAGCGAATCGAAAACGGACTTCGAGCCAAGAACATGCCGCATCCCCCAGAGTTCAACACCATCGCGACTATCACAATCCACGCCACAGCGGGCGGTGAGATCCCGCCAATCCACCAACGCACGCGGCGAGTTGGCCGCACGGTCCGAGCATCCCATGATTCCCCGGCATCTGCCATGTCGGGCTTGCAACCGGCCATCCAGTGATCGGCGAAGTGTCAAGAACCCAAGGTCAATTGCAGCGGCGGCAGACCGGAAACGCGACCACACCCGCCCCGCGGACCACGATAATTTTCGGCTCTCCGCCATTCCTGTCGGATGTCTGACTGAGCGGCACGGCGCTAGCCCAATGGCACTTACTTTGACCAAGTAACCCGAGGCGTAAGCGAGGGAAACAAAGGGGAACGCCTCTTGCCTTCGCCCTCGCTTACGCATCGGGTTGGTAAAGTAAGTGTTATTGGGCGCTCACAGAACACCATTTTCAACAGCAATGGCAGAGAGCCTAAACTTCATCCGCCACGAGCACCGCGCGACCGCTTTCAATCCGCCACGCAAGCCGACGAGTCGTCCGTGGGGACTGGTCGAGCCCGGTTTATCCCTGGTCCTTGAAGAGCGGCGACCGCAAGGGAGCGGTCGACAAGGAACTGACGGCTCCCTCACGTTCACGGTTCGTTTGCCGTGCCGTTCGTCGCTGCATTCGCAAGAATTCAGCGACACATCCGAGCACGACAACCCGGCATGATGGGCGTTTTCGAAATCGCGCCGAGTGCAAGGGTTTGGAGCCCGGGCAAACGTGTCGGCGATGCGACGGGAGTGCAACCGAATGTACTCCCGCCAGTTTCCGTGATGGGTCTCGCGATCATGAGCAGCATGACATGCGAGGATTCGATTCTTCGCAGTCCACACTGGCGACGGTATAACCTCCCGGCTGGTGTCGCTCGTTCCGAACTCCTGAATCGCGCATTGATCCATGACTCATCCGTACAGTTCCATCCCCGAGCTCTTCGACCTGCAGGCTGGCGGGCCGATTGTCCGCATCCCCACCGGGCAGGACGTGCCGTTCACGCCGCGCGTGCGGGCGATCGTTGACACCGCCGAATTTCAGCGGCTCCGCAACATCACGCAGTTGGGGTTGGCGGGACGCGTCTATCCCGGCGCGACGCACACGCGGTTCGAGCATGCGCTCGGGGTCTTTCACAATTCGCTCCGTTATCTGTGGCAACTCGGCAAGGACGAGCGGTTCGCGGCGACGGTGGATGCGCATCAGGCGGAAGTGCTGATGGTGGCCGCGCTGCTGCACGACCTGGGTCACTGGCCGTTTTGCCATCCGATCGAGGACATGGCTCTGCCCGACCTGCCGCCGCATGAGGCGTTCGCCGCGGAGTTCCTGTCGCCCGCGCGCGAGTTGGGGCAGGTCTTGCAGAGCGAGTGGCGGATCGATCCGGCGGAGGTGCTGGATGTGCTCGTGGCGAAGACCGATTCGACGTCGCTGCGACTGATGCGGTCGATCCTGTCCGGGCCGATCGACATCGACAAGATGGACTATCTGGAACGCGACAGCCTGCACGCGGGCGTTCCGTACGGACGCAATTTCGACCGCAGCCGGCTGATCCAGTCGCTGCTGGTGAACGAGGCGGGTGACGGGTTGGCGATCACGTCGAAGGGAAAGACCGCCGCCGAATTGATGGTCTTCGCGCGGTACGTGATGTTCAGCGAAGTCTATTGGCATCACGCGGTGCGGTCGGCGACCAGCATGTTCGCCCGCAGCTTCTACGAACTGCACCGCGGCCTCGATTTGCGGTCGCTGTTTCAGCAGAGCGAATCGGAAGTGATCACCGATCTGCGGCGGGCGGCGGTCGGCACGCCGGTCGTCTCGCTGTTGGACGGCTTGTTCGGAGCGAAGCGCCGGCTGCACAAGCGCGTGCTGGAATTCAGCCTGTACCAGACACCGGAACTGTATCGAGTCCTCGCGGGCCGTCCGTATTCGGAATTGATCGCGGTGGAAGCGCGGGTCCGCGACATCGCCGAGCGATCGCTGGGCCGCAGCCTGAATCCGACGGACCTGTTGATCGATGCTCCGCCGATTCACAAGGAAGTGGAATTCAAGGTCGACATCTATCATCCGAAGGAGGGTGTCTATCGGCCGCTCAGCCAAGTCTCGCCGGTCGTCGCCGCGCTGGCCCGGACTCAGTTTGACGACTACGTCAAACGGGTTCGCGTGTTCGCGGAACCGACCCTCGCCCGCGACTTGGCGGGGCAGGGCGAGTTCACCCAATGGCTGGCGGACGCCGCGCGGTAGTCGCTGTGATTCCGTGCGACAGAGATGGACGTAGTGGGTCAGCTTGAACCGATTCAATCTCGACGAATTCGTTTAACCGCGTGGGCAACGCCCCGCGCGTCAGGGAGGCGAGGGCGTTGTTCCCCTCATCGACGCGCGGGGCGTTGCCCACGCGGTTAAACGAAGAATATCGCCAAACTGACCGACTACCCGCCTTCCGGTATCCTTGACGCGACGGGCTGAATCGCGAACATGGCGGGGCGGCGTTTGACGGCAATCATCGACGATTCATTCAGCGTCTCATAAAACATCCCGATCTATCTGTAGCGTTCTCTGGAGTGGCCATGTCACGGACGGACGAACTGTATTCCGAATTGACCCGACTGTTGCGCGAAACGGCCGTGCTGGGATCGTGCAGCAGTGTGCTCGGTTGGGATGAGCAGACGTACATGCCGACGGGCGGCGCACAGTTTCGTTCGGAGCAACTGGGACTGCTGGCCGGCATGACGCACGAACGGGCGACCTCGCCCCGCCTCGGTGAATTGCTCGGGGAACTGGAGACGTCGGGTGAGCTCGGTGGTCCGGATGAGGATCGCGCGGTCAATGTGCGTGAAGCCCGGCGCAGCTTCGACCGCGCCACGAAACTGCCGCGGCGGCTGGTGGAGGAATTGTCGCGCACGATCACGCTGGCCCAGCAGGCGTGGGTTCAAGCACGGCAGCATGCCGAGTTCCCCGACTTCCTGCCGTGGCTCGAAAAGATGGTCGGTTTGAAGCGCGAGGAGGCGCAGGCGATCGGCTATGGAAACGGCGTCCCCTATGACGCGCTGCTGGACGACTACGAACCGAGCATGACAGCCGCGGAAGTCGCCCGCGTGTTCGTGCCGCTGCGTGACGAATTGGTGAAGCTGGTGACGGCCATCCGGCATTCCTCCAAGCGTCCACAGGTCGAGATCCTCGAACGCCACTATCCGAAGACGCCGCAGATGGTGGTGTCGGAAGCGGCGTCGAAGATGATCGGCTTTGATTTCTCACGCGGTCGCATCGATGCCTCGGCGCATCCCTTCTGCAGCGGGTTCGGGCCGGGCGATTGCCGGCTGACGACGCGCTATCACGACCATCACTTCCCGTCGGCGTTCTTCGGCGTGCTGCATGAATCGGGGCACGGGATCTATGACCAGGGGCTGCCGGTCGACAGTTTCGGCTTGGGGATCGGTCAGGCCGATTCGCTGGGGATTCACGAATCGCAGTCGCGGATGTGGGAGAACTTCGTCGGCCGCAGCCGGTCGTTTTGGACGTACATGTACCCGACCGTCCAGCAGGCGTTTCCCGTGGCGCTGGGTCAGGTCGCGTTGGACGACTTCCACTTCGCGATCAACGACGTGCGACCGTCGTTCATCCGTGTCGAAGCGGATGAGGTCACATACAACCTGCACATCATGCTGCGGTTCGAGATGGAGCAGTTGCTGATCTCGGGGGACTTGAAGCCGGCCGATGTTCCCGGCGTGTGGAACGAGAAGTTTTCGCAGTACTTCGGACTGGCGGTGCCGAATGATTCGCAGGGCTGTCTGCAGGACATTCACTGGAGTGCCGGACTGCTCGGTTATTTCCCAACGTACGCGCTCGGCAACATGTACTCGGCACAATTTTTCGAGGCCGCCCGGCGCGATCTGGGTGATCTCGACGCCGCGTTCGCCCAGGGTCAGTTCCGGCCGCTCAAGGAGTGGCTGAACGAGAAGATCCACCGGCACGGCAAACGGTATCCCGCCAAGCGGCTGGTCGAAGTGGTGACAGGGCAGTCCCTGTCGCACGAGCCGTTGATCGCCCACTTGCAGCGAAAGTTCGGCGACCTGTACGACCTGAAGTTGTGACCAGCCGAGTCTTCCGACACGGCGGCCGACCGACAGTTCTTTCAACAAACACGAGTGACCATTTCCCAAAACGCGAGTGACCAAATGGACGCTGAGCCCGGCTTGGTGGACGGACCCCGGACGACGACCGGCAGACCCTTTCTGATCGTGTTGCTGATTGTGGCGGTGTCGGCGATGGCGCTGTCTCTGCTCATTCGGGGACCGTCGTCGGTGCGGAAGGCTCCAGTGATCCAAGTGGAAGGCTGGTTGAACGGCCCCGGTCCGACAGCCGAGGAATTGCACGGCAAGGTGATCGTCCTGGACGCCTGGGCCTTTTGGTGCATGCCGTGTCGCGCACAGGCGCCGGACTTGGTGAGGCTTCACAAACAGTATCGCGACCGTGGAGTGGTGTTCCTGGGTCTGACAATAGAAGGGATCGAAGCCGACGCGCAAAACAAGCGTTTCTTGCACGACACGAAGATCACCTGGCCGAACGGATACGGAGCCGAGAAGATGTTTCAGGAGTTGAAGGCCGACACCATTCCGCAGCGCTGGGTCATTGATCGCCAATACAACCTGATTTGGAATGAAGCGTCACCCGAGCCGATCGAAGCGGCGATCGACCGGGCTCTGGCAGTGACACCGTGAACGAAACCCCGAGTTCATCCCGCCGCCGCTCGAAGCGCCGGGTCGTCGTGGTGTTGCTCGTGTTGGGCGGGCTGATCTTCGGAAGCGTGATACTCATGTTCGGTGGCTCCCGCCCGGTTGGCTTGGTCGATGGCCGCCTGCGTTCCTGTCCGAGTTCACCCAACTGCGTCTGTTCGCAGGACGGCGATGCGACTCACACTATCGCGCCGCTGCGGTTTTCAGACGAGGCCCCCGCGGCGTGGAAACGATTGGAGCAGGTGGTTCGCAGCCTGCCGCGGACCCGCGTGGTTTCGGGGGATGAGCGGTATCTGCATGCCGAATTCACGACGGCCGTGTTGAGGTTTGTCGATGACGTCGAGTTTCTGCTCGATGCGTCGACACAGGAGATTCACGTTCGCTCGGCGTCGCGCGTCGGACATTCCGACTTGGGAGCCAACCGGAAGCGGATTGAGTCAATCCGGGCGATCTTTGAGGCGGACTTGCAAACGGCCCGGTCGACAGATCAAGCTGTGCCACCTGCCGGATCCCCGCCAAAAACTCCGTAACCCCGGCCACACCAAGGCCAATACCAAGTTATGAACTCCATCTCGCCTTTTCTGCGCCTGCTACTGCTGTTTCCCGCGATGCTGGTGGCATTGACCGCTCCCGTGCTGGCACAGGGTGAGTGGGAAACCAACGCCGAAAGCGAATTGGCGCTCGAACGCGGCCTGTCTTGGCTGGCCCGCTCGCAAGGTAGCCAGGGAAACTGGGAATCGAACGACTTGGGACTGGTCAGCCTCGGGGCATTGGCGTTTCTTTCGGCGGGGCACATGCCCGGTCGGGGCAAGTATGGCGACAACGTCAACCGGGCGTTGCAGTACATCGTGAAGAATGCGAAGCCGTCCGGATTGCTGAACATCGCCGATGCGCAGCGGGATCTCTACAACCACGGACTGACGGCGTTTGTGCTCGGCCAAGCGTATGGAATGACCGATGATCCCCAGATCGGCAAGACGCTGGACAAGGCGCTGAAGCTGATTGCCAACACACAGTGCGACGATGGTGGCTGGGACTACCGGGCGAAGCGGCAATTGCACGGACATGACCTGAGTTTGTCGGTCATGCAGGCCAAGGCACTGCGCAGCGCGGTCGACAGCGGTTTCGAAGTGCGCAACGATGTCATCAAGCTCGCCATTCAATCGGTCCGCGATCATTACAAGGCCGACAACGGCGCGCGGGGGATGGACGAACGGGCCAAAGAAGGTGGCGGGCAGTTCACCTACGACGGTAACCGCGGGACGGTGGCGATGGCCGCGTGTGGTGTGGTCTGCCTGCAGGAATTCGGCCAGTACGACGACTGGCGGATTGCGAAGAACCTGGACCTGATTTCGAAGGAAGTCTCGCGGTTGAAGCCCGTCAAAGGGAATGGCGAAGTCCCCTTCGATGCTTACACGCTGTACTACGTCGGACAGGCGCTTTACCAGTCGGGGGGTGAGCCTTGGCGGCACAACTATCCGCTGCTGCGCGACCACTTGATCGCCTCGCAACTCCGCAAACCCGAACTCGCGGCGGAAGACGGTGCCTGGCGCGACACCCGCTGGGTCCACGGCAAACAGGGTCACCTGTACGGGACCGCGGTGAGCTGTTTCATCCTCGCGATTCCCAACCGATATCTGCCCATTCTGCAAGAAGGCAAGATCGAGGGCTTGCGGGAAAAACTGGGGCAGAAGTGATTCGAGCGGTCAGGTAGCCACGCTCGCCAGAGCGTGGGTGGTGGCGTCGGTTCCCACGCTCTGGCGAGCGTGGCCACGGTACAAACCGCAGCGACTGGCTGCGACTTCCTTTTGCGTCTCGAACTCGGTTACCAATGCTCTCCTTCGACGCCAGTACGTTTGCGATTGCCGGGGCGATGGCCGCCGCCGGACCAATCATCATTCATCTGCTGAACCGGCGTCGGTTCAAGACGGTCAGTTGGGCGGCGATGGACTTCCTGCGGGAAGCCCTGGAACGCAACCGCCGGGTCATGCATTTTCGCGACATCGTGTTGCTGGCTCTGCGCATTCTGGCCGTCGTGTTGTTCGGGTTGGTCCTGGCGCGACCCTTCTTCAAGGGATCGGCGGCGGGAGCCATGTGGCACGGGGTGCTGCTGACCTTCTGCCTGCTGGTCACCTTCGGCGCGGCGATCGCGCTGGCCA
>JAYTIB010000625.1:0-3897 GCA_043732205.1 Schlesneria sp.
CAACTGCGCGATGCGAATGGGGGCGAGATTGACCGTCCACCCGGCTCCCCTCAGCAGCGGCTGCGTGGCCTGAAACACCAGATCGGACGTATAGGCCGGGTTGAACCTGTTGCCAGCCAACCCCTGGGGATAGAACAAGTATCCCAACGGAGGAAGATAGCCGATGCTGGTCGTCGCACCCGTCAACCACGTCTTCGAAACGGAGGCGGTGAAATCCCCCTCGTCGCGTCGCACGTTTTGAGGAATCCCGGGACCAAAGAACGTTCCCTTCGGTTCATCAATGCGGCTGCCCACATAGCCCGTGGTCAGTTTGGGGTCGAAGACCGTCGCGGCCACGTTCGACCGCATCTGCATGATCGCGGGATCGTATCCCGTCACATTCTCGATCTGAACTCCCCCCGAACCGAGCGTCCGGACGACATCCGACTTGCCGAGAGAAATCTGGATCGCATCGCGCAGCGACAAACTCCGGGGATCGGCGTTGAACGACAGGCTGGCTGTCAGCGGCCGCAGCTCGGCACTGGCGTCAACAACCGCGTCACTGGGAACAGTTCCTTCGGGAACAAATCGTTCAGGAACAGATTCTTCGACGCGGGGTGTTGGTCCTCGCATTCCCAAGCGGGAAGGGTGTTGGACCGGCTGAAGATTCGGACGATGGTAATAGCTGCGCGGATTTGGAGGCGGCTGTCCCTTCACCGGAGGCGATGACGAATCGAGGACCAGTGCGACTAACAAGAGTCGCGCCGCGAGCTGCGTAAAGCTTCCGTGCCGGCAATGCGTCTGCGGGTGCGACGCCGTGGCGCAGGTCTGCTGTTCAACCGTCGGCGTGATTCGATTCGACGGCGATCTGAAACGAGCCCGCGACACGATGAATTCGCCAGAGTAGGAATCTTGGAATCAAGCTGTCCAAGGTCCGCGCGCAGCCAAACACCACGCCGGATGACCTGCGCGAAAGGGTGTTGCCGTACAAATTGGAATGGGGGAAGGGCGGGATACTAGTGGCAGAAACCGGGTCTGACAAGACGAGTTCCCTGGTGACCGCGATTCGACTTTTGACGAGCCGTTATTCCTCTCACGGCCGACGATGCGTCGTTTAACCGCGTGGGCATCGCCCCGCGCGTGATCGGCAAATCCACGCTCAAGACGCGCGGGGCGATGCCCACGCGGTTAAACGAAAACGTCTCACTCATGGCCGCGTGAGGTATGACTCGAATCCGACGGAGCGGCCATCCGAAAAGAATCACCGTGAATCATGGCGAGGCGAAGCGGAGGGTACGTAGCCGTCATCGCTCCGCGTGGCGAGCCGGGTGCTCAAACACTTTTGGAACAAGAGGCGATTCGAACCGGGTGGCGCGCGATGTCGCAACGATATTCACTGCTTGGCCGACGACGACCAAGCAGTGAAACCACGCTTCGTGAAAGTCTCCAAGTGCTGACTTCGTGAGACTTCAGAGGCATCTCGAAGTCGCACGAATTCGGCGACAACGAGAACGCGGCAACTATTCCGGCCGGCGCGGCGGAGTCGCTTCGCCGTCCGGGCGTGCGCGTCCACCAGCGGGACGGCCGCCTGCACCACCGGGGCCGCCGGGACCACCCGGGCCGCGCAACTGGGCGACGTCGAACGCCTTGCCCTTCAGCTTGGCGAGTTGGTCCTTTTGATCGGCCGTCAACACGGCTTCCAGATCCTTGTCACGGGCCGCGCCCATCTCGCGCATTTTTGCAAACCGGTCCTGAACGTCGCCGCCAGCACCCGCGCCGCCACCTTCACGGAGTTTGTCCTGGAAGTCCTTGTTGATCGACGCCAGCTTGTCCTGCTGCTCTTTCGACAACTTCAGGGACTTGGCCACGCCTGGGTCCGAATACGCTTGAGCACCGGCCGCTTGCAGCGCGATCTGGTCCAGACGTTCGACCTGTGTGGCGTTCAACACTTCCGCCAGTTTCGGCTTGAATTTCTCGCCGACCTTGCGGGCCGTTTCGGCTTGCTTGGCCATCAATTCGGTCATCTTCGCGCGGCGTTCCGCTTCGGGAAGATCGCGCAATCCTTCGAATCCGCCAGCCCCCGCCTGCATTTCGGCGCGGGCTTCATCGCCCAGCGTCTTGAGCTTGCCAATCTGCTCCTCGGTCACACCGAGTTCCTTCTGGACCGCGGAAATCGCAGCCAGCGACAGCGGCGATCGCATTCCCCCCGTCGGACCTCCGAAACCACCCCGACCACGTCCCCCGCCACCGGGCTGCTGTGCAAACGCACTGGCGGCCATCATTCCCACCAGGGCCAACGTTGCCAATCCGACCCATGACCTCATGCGCATCATCCAATCCCCCTTCGATGAACAAGAACTGCCGAAGTGTGTCGTTGCACCAGCAACGCTTCGACTCAACGAGCAACCATCCGCAATCACGTATTCAGGTCAAGTTGTGAAGACCTGTTCCCGTTCCTCGCTGGCATCGTCTGACGAAGCATTCCAGTCCGACGGACCAGTCTCAATGCGACGCCAGCCAAACTTCAGGAACACTCAAACGCCGGCATGAACACTCATCAACTCCTGAAGCAACTGTCTTCCAATTCCCAGATCGATGTGGTCCAAGACAAATTGCATTCACAGTGCCGTGAATCACTCCCATCTGCCCCACGCGCGAATGACGGCTAGTGCTTTGTCAACGTTAAGACTTGGGGTAGCTGAACTCGCAAGAGTTCAGAGGCTGAAGTCTTGCGACTTCAGCTACCCACGAATTTAGGCATAACGCAGCACTAGGCCGCCTTGCCTTCTTCCTTCGGCTTTTCAATCGGCGCGGCGGGCTTCTCGTCCGGCTTGCGAGGATCAGCCGGTTTGCCAGATGGATTCGTTGGCCGTTGGTGTTTGAGAAACTCTTCCAATTCCGACTTGCTGAGCGATCCGTCCTTGTCCGAGTCACCGGCTGACAGCCGTGACCAGAGAAACTCTGGCAGTTCGTCCTTCGACAGTTTTCCATCGTGGTTGCGATCCGCCCGTTGCAGCAGACTTTCCGCAGTGGGCCGAATAACTCCGGTTGCCTGCGGGTGACGAACGCCCGCCGGGCCTCGTGCCGCACCGCCCCGTTCCCCCTTTTCATCGGCCGGTTTGGACGATCCGGGCTGCGAATGCAGGCTGCGGAGATGGTTGGCAATCTCCTCTTGGGTGATGCTTCCATCACCATTCGCGTCCACCTTGGCGAATTGCTTCAGCACCTCGTCCTTGCTGATCTTTCCGTCGTGGTCCGCATCGAGAGGCAGCCCCAAGGGCGGGCTCGCATGTGAACCTTGGAACGGCCGTACAAACCGACCCTGGCCTGGTCCACCTGGTGCCGCTCTTCCGCCAAACCCTCGCGGACCCTGCGGACCAAACCCGTGTCCTCCAGGCCCACGGGGACGACCGCCAGCGTGAGGCGAGAAATGACCGTGACCAGATCCAGCGCCCGGTCCGAAGTGGTGCGGCCCGTGCGAGCCATGACGATCGCGTGACTGTTCATGACGTCCTGGGGAACGGTCCCCGTGCATTCTCCCACCATGTGGCGGACCACCTGCCGATGGCCGATGCGGCGCCGAGTGATGCTGCGAGCCTTCGTGACGTCGATCAACACCCGGGCCGTGGGATCCGAATGGTGGCCGATGCCCCGAGGCATGCTGTTGATGTCCGTGTGAATCGCCGTGGCCAAAGCCGTGCGGTCCTTGATGACTTTGTGATCCGGCATGGCGATGATCCGGGCCACCGAAGTGCGGCCCTTGCGGACGGTGATCAGCCCCTGGACCATGAGGCCCGAACGGTGGCCGATGCCCCGAGGCATGCTGTTGCGATCCGTGTGAATCGCCGTGGCCAAAGCCGTTTGGTCCTTGATGACTTTGTGATCCGGCATGGCGATGATCCGGGCCACCGAAGTGCG
>JAYTIB010000626.1:0-10040 GCA_043732205.1 Schlesneria sp.
TCAGCTACGATGCCGTGAATCGTCCGGGCTCACGTTCTCCGGCGACCGTCGCCTGCCGTGGTTGTCGAAGGATCGGACTCGGCAATGGTTCGTCGAGGCTTTCTCGCTCACAAACAGGACGGTCTTTCCGTCAGCCAGGCACTCGGCAATGACGTTGGCGATCGTCTGACTCTTGCCTGTTCCCGGCGGACCGTCGAGGACGAGACTGGCTTCCGACTTGATCGCGAGAATCGCTTCGAGTTGGCTGGAATCGCACGGCAGGATGGTCTGCAGCTTCGAGGGATGGGCCTCCGCGTCGAATCTCGCGGGCGAGGGAATCGCCACGGCGAACGGCGGCGGAGTCGAATCATCACCGGCAATCCGGCGACAGTACACATGCTCGGCGATCTCGGTCGCGTGCCGTCCGTAGTCGTCAGACATCGCGAGCTTTTGAAAACTGAACTGCCCGAGCACCGCGTCACTCCAGACTTCCCAGCCCGATTCGTGGCGAATGAAGCTGCCGGGCTTCCTCGAACAGAATGCCAGCCCGCTCTGGAGTCAACGGCTCCGCACCGCGAACTGACGATTCCGCCGCTCCAAGCCATGAACAACCAACCACCACCGCAACGAACAACATGCCGCCAAACCTGGGCGAATTCATTGAACGACCTCCATCTCTGAGCGGTGTGAGCCGGTAAGAGCCGGCGCATCAACAAGTGTCGTCTTTCGCTCCGCGAACGGACGTTCTTTCGCGGAGCGAAAGACGACAATCGCGACAGTTATTTCAGAGCCGATCCTAACAACCTGGCGATGCGGGATCGATTCGACCCTAGCCGTAGCGATGGCTGCGGGGAAACTTGGCGATGTGATTCAAGGTCCAGACCAGCAGCGTCTGGGTCTTCTCGATCACGATCAGTTCGGCATCCGCTTTCGGCATGGTCTGCAACTCATTTGTAGGATGGGCACTCCTGCCCGTCCGGTTTTGATATGGAGTGCGGAGGCTCGACTCCGCTTTGGAATTTTGGAATTCTTTCCCGCACCAGCAACCGCTACGGTGAAAGCTGTAAGCGGCGAAAAAATGGGAAAGCGGAGTCGAGCCTCCGCACTCCAAAATTCAACGCGCGCGTCTCGCTGCGCTCGTCGCAAATAAGGGTCATTCGGCGAAACGCCGACTGATCAGGAAAAGGCGAAGAGGTAAAGCGGTAAGGGGGAAAAGCAGACAAAACATTACGGAGTCCTCACGCCAAGACAGACCACCCGGAAACCGAGGGCGTTGACACGGAAGTCGGGCGTGAGCCTGTCGCGAACGGCAGTGCGCGGGCCCCCGGCAAGGTCGTTCCAGGAGCCACCACGCAGCACACGATATTCAGAGCCGCTCGTCACCGTCGGATCACTCGTCGTTCCCGAACGCTTCCCATAGACCGACTCGTCATACACGTCAAAGAACCACTCGAAGACGTTGCCGTGCATGTCGTACAGGCCGAACGAATTCGCCAACTTCTGACCGACTCGGTTGGTTCGCTTTTCACTGTTTCCCGCCGGTGTCGAGAACGCCCCCCACCAGCCCGCCTCGTTCAACGACGCCAGCGTGTTCCCCGTGTGCCACAACGTCGGTGTCGCCGCGTTCGCCCGGCAGGCGTATTCCCATTCCGCTTCCGTCGGCCGACGATAGCCCAAGAGTCCGGGGGCTGACGCCGCCCGGCTCACCGAGACCGTGGCCGACTTGATCGAACCACTCCCGCGGGTGATCGCCGTCAGCGAGTAGTACGGTGTCAGACCGTCCTTCACACTCAGCTTGTTGCAGAACTCAATCGCATCAAACCACGAAACGTGCTCAACCGGGAACTTGCTCGTGTCCATCCCGCCGACGCTGCTCTTGCCATCCCCCGTCTTCGAGTAGTCGCTCGGGGTGGTCCCCATCACCGACTCGTACTCCCCCTGCGTGACCTCATGCACTCCCATGTAAAACGGCTGCGAAATCCGCACCGAATGCTGTTGCTCGTCCGCCGCAGACTCCGCCTTGAAGTTCGAGTCGGCTTGCGCTGCGGCCCGCAGGTCCGCCGCGCTGCTGCCCATCAGAAACGTCCCGGCCGGGATCAGCGTCAGCTTCATCCCCGTCGACTTGGACGTGATCAGCTTCGGCAGCGGCACAACTCCAGACTTGCGCAGCACCCACGTCCCGTCGAACTCCCCCCGAAGCTGCGGTGTCTGGACAGACGCCAACTTGAGTCGCGCAAACGTCTGCGTTTGCTTGCGGGTGTAGGACACCAACTCGTCGAGGTCCAACTGACCGTCTCCGCCGTCGGCCGCCCCCTTCCAACCTTCCAGCACATGATGGCAGAAGATGCCGTGCTTGAGGTCGGGGAACTCGTAGCTCTCCTGTCCGGCCGAGCAACTGAAGAGGGCCACGATTCCCTCCGGGATCGGTTCGCTC
Organism: Schlesneria sp.; assembly: GCA_043732205.1. Taxonomy (GTDB): domain Bacteria; phylum Planctomycetota; class Planctomycetia; order Planctomycetales; family Planctomycetaceae; genus Schlesneria. The sequence continues at coordinate 2,414 of JAYTIB010000626.1, forward strand.
TGCGGCCGGCTCAGGCTTTCCAGTTTGACCGTGGCCCGTCCCTTGCCGAGCGCCGACTGCGGATCGTTCCGGCAGGCATCAACCAGCAGCAGTTTGCGCTGGGCCGGACACGCCTTGAGTTTGTCGTAGACCTCGCCCAGTGACACCAGCTTCTGGCGGTCGGCCAGTCCGTGTCGGCCGGACAGAAGTAGTTCTTGTCCTCACCCTGGAACTCGACCCCGTGGCCCGAAAACGCCACCACCACGCTGTCACCCTTGTCCAGCCCGGCCAGCAGCAGTCCGAGTTCCTGCCGAATCTTCTCGGCTTCGGGGAGATACCGGCGGTTCTTGAGCTTCGACAGGTCGTCGTGCATCAACACGACGTTCTCGGCCTTGTAACCGGAATCGAGCAGCACCTGATGAAAATCGAAGATGTCATTCCGCGTGTAGTTCAGCGGCTTGAGCTGCTTGATGTCGTAGTCACCCACCGCGACCAGAAAGGCGTAGTTGTCACCGGCGCAGACCGGTCGTGCGAACGCGGCACCGAACAGGCATGAGAGAGAATACAACGCGAGCAGATTTCGATTCATGGGAGACCCCGCGGGTTTGGGAGTGATTTCTTCGTAGCTGAAGTCGCAAGACTTCAGGTCTCTTCGACGAATCTGAACTCTTGCGAGTTCAGCTACAGGGGTCGGGTGCGTCACATCCTACAAATCGTCGCGCGTCATTTGGAGTACCGGACGCTGACCACGTCGCGAATCACGCCGAAGTTGCGTTGGACTTCCACGTACCTGGCTTTGACCTCGGGGGCCGCGTCCCGTCCCGTCCGCCGACTTGGAAAACCGGCTGGGGGTCTGCGGCTCATCGGCCGGTGGAGTCCCCTGGATGTCCCAAGCGGCGGAGAACTGCGCTGTGATGGTTCCCAATCGGGAGGAATCCTGCGGCAAGAGTTTCGCGGCGGCACTTTGGGAATACTCAGTGACGAGGAACGCATCGGATGCGTCGTTGGTTCGATGCCAGCCCTTGATCAGCGCGACCGAGCGGGGACGACGAACTGGCTGTAGCCCTTGTGCGCGCTGAACGCAAAAACGCTCAGGCCGTCGACGCTGAGCGCCACCGCCGCCGCGTGCGGTGAATCGTTGATCAGCCGCACCGCGTAGATGTTGTCGCGCGGCACCTGGACGAACGCCAGCCCCTGTTTGAGTTCCGGCAAGCGTGGATCGTAGTCGGCGTCCGTGAACCGGTTGGCATCCCGCTCACCGGAACGGCGATGGACGAGCAGTTCGATCGCGTAGGGACTCTTCGCATCGGCGGCGATCCGCGTGCCGCGCGTGCTGGTTTGCCGATGTTCCTTTTCCAGACTGTCCGCCAATCGGTGGCTACGCTCTTTGGCATCCAGTTGCGGGTTCAGGCTGACGTTGGCTCCAAACGCATCCGCCAGCGGTTGCTCGCCAAACACGCCGCGTTTTTGCAGGGAATGCAGCACCTTGCCCTTGCTGTTCACGATCTCGACATACAGCGAGAGCACGGCCAGCCCGGAGTCGGCGTCATCCACCGGCTCGAACTTCCCCTGCAAACCGTCGTTGGCCAGCGGTTCGACCTTGAAACCCGCCGCTTGCAGTTCCTTCTCGAACGCGAGGACGATCCCCTTTCCGCCCGTCGCCGCCAACCGCGGCAGCGTGGTGAAATCGCCGACGGAGACGGACGACGGTTTCTCTTCCTTGAGGAACGCCGCCACGTCCTTCGCCATTGCGGCCAGTTCCGTCCGAAGGTTGTCGGCCCCGCGCGCCGTGTGGCCACCTGTCAGCAGTCCGCCGAGCATCAATCCGCAGACCGCCATGCGATGACACCGCGACCAAGTGTTTGACCCGTGCATGATGAGGTTCCTTCAAGCGTTGATTCAAGGCTTCGTCGCTGAGTTGGCCAGAACTCAGTTGCTTCTGTTTTTTTGGAGTGCGGAGGCTCGACTCCGCTTTGGAATTTTGGACGTCTTTCACCCGCCCGCCACATCTACGGTGAAAGCCGCCGGCGGCGAAGAAAAATGGGAAAGCGGAGTCGAGCCTCCGCAGTCCAAATTGGCTGTTCTTTGACAAGCTCATTATCGCTCACGGCTGTTTAGGGGTCGGGTGTTCGGTTTTTCGGAATTGGCGGGATGAAAGCGTGATCTGTGAGTGATGTTCGACTCCCGCCAATTTCGAAAAACCGAACACCCGACCCCTTTCCTCTCGACCCCTTCTCGGACAGGCGCTGAGTCGGGCAGTTCAGCCGTCCAATCGGAACAGGCGCTTGAGCGCGGTGATCAGGCTGTGCGGTGTTCCTTCGCGGGCTTCGTCCTTGAGGACTGTCAGTGGCGGATGCAGCAGTTTGTTGACGATCCGTTCGACGCTTCGTTCGATCGCCTCACGGTCCTTCGGTGTCAGGTGCGGCAGCTTGTTGAAGAGCCGGCCGAGTTCCTCTTTGCTGATGCCGTGCCAGTCCTGCATCAGGCGGGCGAAGACGTCGCCGCTGGCGCGATGATGGAATTCCTCCATGAACCGACGCTGCTCTTCGGCGACGATGCGGCGCGCATGGTCGATCTCGCGGACCCGCGCGTGCCGGTTCTCTTCGCATGTCCGGCGCAGGCTGTCGATGTCGTACAGGAACACGTCATCCAGGTTGCCGACACCGGGCTCAAAGTCCCGCGGGGCGCCCAGGTCCAGGATGACGGCGTCGTGCCGTGCCACGGCGGCACGGGCCTTGCGGAAGCGTGCGACATCGACGATCGGTTTGTCCGCGCCGGTGGTACTGACAATCACGTCAGCGCGACCGAGCCAGTGATCGAGGTCCGACCACGGTTCGGCCCGTCCGCCCCACTCCTTCGCCAGACGTTCGGCCCGTTCGGGACTGCGGTTGACGACGACAATCTCCCGCACTCCCGCGTCCTTGAGGTAGCGCAGCGTTTCCTCGGCCATCTCACCCGCGCCGACGATCAGCACCAGCTTGTCACCGAAGTTGTCAAAGATGCGCTTTGCAAAGTCGCCCACCGCCACGCTGGCGATCGACACGCGCCCTTCGGCGAGCTTCGTCTCCGAACGGACGCGGCCCGAGACCCGGATGGCGCTTTGAAACAGTGAATGCACCACCGGCCCGCAGACGCCGAATTCCTCGGCTTCGCGATACGCCTGCCGGACCTGGTTCACAATCTGCGGCTCACCCAGCACCATGCTGTCGAGCGACGAGATGACTTCAAACAAGTGCCAGACCGCCTCCGAGTCGGACGCCGCCTGCAACTCTCCCACGAATTCGTCCAGTGGGACTTGATGAAACTCAGAGAGGAACTGTGCCAGTTGGTTCCGTGTCTGGTTCGCATCATCCGCGGGACTCGCCAGGTAAAGTTCGACGCGGTTGCACGTCGACAGGATGACCGCTTCGCAGCCGGGAATCCGCCGGCGCAGTTCGGCATACGCCTGCTCGATCCGTTCCCGCGATGCAAACGCCAACCGCTCGCGAATGGCCAGCGGTGTCGTTTGATGCGTGCAGTAAAGCGCGAGCAGATTCACGGGGCAGTCTCAGGTGAATGGGCGGGGCAACGGCTGGTCGGCCGGTGTCGCATTGGAGCAGGGCCGCAGTCCGATCGGATCATTTGTTTCCGGACTCGGACGGGGTGCTTCGATCGGAGTCGCGCGTCATCGGAGTCCCGTGCAGTGACGGCACGCGCATCGCCGCCGTCAGGACTTGCAGGCCGACCATCATGAACAACAGGAATCCACAGGCCCACGCGGTCAACCACGCCACCTGTCGGCCCGGCGGCCTTTTCCCGAGCAGCAACCAGGTGAACATGCCGCACATCAGCAGCCAGGTGAATGCTCCACCCAAGACGACCGGGTCGGTCCATGTCGGAGCACCGTCTTGATTGGAATACACCGACAAGCCGATGCCCGTCGCCACGCCAAACGTCAACAACGGGACGGAGACCAGCACCGACCAACGGTTGAATCGTTCCAGCCGCTCCAAGCTGGGGAGCGTCAATCCGCTCTGCAACTTTTGGCGATGCTTCAGCCGACGGTGCTGCCATAGGTACAGTAAACTGATCACAAATCCACACAGGATCGCCGCCGAGCCCAACACCAGCATCGAGGCGTGCAGCATGGCCCAGCCGCGGTGAAAATCGAGAGCCTCGACGGACTGGCTCGGTGAGGCGACCACAAACAGCGAGCCGACCACCAGCGTCAGCACGACCGGCCAGACCACGATGCCGCTGGCGATCGAGGAGTCGAGCAGCGAGACAAACAAGTGCGTGAGCACCGCGAGCCACGCCAGCACCAGCAACCAGTCGTGCGCCGAACTGAGCAACGGCGGCTGTTGAGTCTGGCTCGAGCGCATCAGCAGATAGAGAGTCTGGGCCAGCAACCCGGCCGCCCCAAACCCCAGCGAGACGACACGGCTCCAGCCACTCCGGGCGCGCAACCGCCACGCATCAAACCCGAAGGCGACGCAGTAACTGGCCAGGAAACAAACGACGTTGACGTTGGGCATCCACCAAATCCCCGGAATGGACGCGGCTCAGTTTACAGCAACGGTCAATTGATGCGTAGCCGCTGGAGCATGTCGTTCGGACACTTGGTCAGGACGAGGGGTTAGGATCGGCTCTGCAATCACTGTCGCGATTGTCGTCTTTCGCTCCGCGAAAGAACGTCCTTTCGCGGCGCGAAAGACGACATTTGTTGATCCGCCGGCTCTTGGCGGATTGCCGCGCGGGAAGAATCGCCATCAACGGGCCTCGGACTCGAGTCCGTAGTCGCTGATCTTCTTGTGGAGCGTGTTGCGGTTGATCCCCAATCGCGTCGCCGCCTTGGTCTGTGTTCCCTGGCAGGTCTTCAGCACCTGCAGGATCAGTTCTCGTTCGACGAGCGAGACGACGCGTTCATGCACGTCTTGCGCTTCTTCGCCGGCATCGAGCAGGCCGAGCGTCACCAGTTCGCTGCACATGGTTTTCAGACCGCCCGAGCGCGACCGGCTCAACCGGATCGGCGCGAGTCCGCGGACATGAGACGGAAACAACGGCAGGTTCAACGTGTCGCCGGTACACAACACGGTGGCCCGTTCGATGTAGTTCTGCAGTTCGCGGACATTGCCGGGCCAAGCGTACGTCCGGAGCATCGCGATCACGTCGTCGGCGAGTTTCGGCCCGGGGCGATTGTTGGCGATCGCGTATTTCTTCGCGAAGAATTGAACCAGTGGGCCGATGTCTTCCGGACGTTCCCGCAGTGGCGGCAGGTAGATCGGCACGACGTTCAACCGGTAGTACAAGTCCTCGCGGAACCGCCCGGCATCGATCTCATCGAGCAGATCCCGGTTGGTCGCCGCGACGATGCGGCAGTCGACGCGAATGGTCTTCGTGTCCCCCACCCGCTCAAACTCCTGCTCCTGCAACACGCGCAACAGTTTGACCTGCAGCGTGTAACTCATCGAGTTGATTTCATCGAGGAAGATGGTGCCGCCGTGGGCCGCTTCAAACCGTCCGGTCCGATTCTCATGCGCGCTGGTGAAGGCCCCCTTCACGTGGCCGAACAGTTCGCTTTCCAACAGGCTTTCACTCAGGGCCCCGCAGTTCACACGGATGAACGGGCCGGAAGCCCGCGGGCTGAGTTCGTGAATTCCCCGCGCGACCAGTTCCTTGCCCGTCCCGGTTTCTCCCAGCAACAAGACGGTGGCGGTTGTGGCGGCGACCTGCTGCGTCAAACGATACACCCCGCGCATGGCCGCGCCATCCCCGATCATGCCATTCAAGACCGGCAACTCCTGTCGACCCACCGTCGTGCCATCGCGATCCGCCATACCGTTCCCCAATCCGTAATCCGGCCGGCGACGCCCGTATTTACTGCTCGCATGCATAGCCGGCGAGCATTGTAGCCGCGACTGCGGGACGGAATCAATGGCGGGCCGGCGATTCGTCCGTGTGGAACCGTCCTGGAGATGAATCGAGTGCTTTAGTTATGCGCATTGTGCCTCAGCGGCAGGCTGAAGTGCTGGCGGTTTGTCAACTGCCGAACACAGCAGGCTGAGGACACCGCGATCCGAACCATCGCATCTCAATGTGGTTCACCGTGGCGCGTTGGGAGTCTTCACGGAGCGCTCCCGCAGTTTGCTTGATTCAAGACTGATGGAGCCGATGCACGCGGCTGCCGCGAACTTCGAGGCAGCCCGACTGGAACAGTTGGATCGCTTCGGGAAGCGCTTCGCATTCGGCCGCGAAGACGCGCGCGGCGAGCGAGTCGGGGGTGTCATCATCTTCGACCGGGACGACCCGCTGCACGATGATGGGCCCGTGATCGTACTCGTCATCGACGAAATGCACCGTACACCCCGTCACTCGCGCGCCGCGCGTCAGCACCGCCTCGTGGACGTGATGGCCGTGAAATCCCTTGCCGCAGAACGCCGGAATCAACGCCGGGTGAATGTTGATGATCCGACCCACAAAATCCGCGGGGATGCGAATCAGCGCGAGGAAGCCGGCACACACGACCAAGTCCGCCTCAACTTCGCGACACAGCGCAAAGATGCGGTCACTGAACTCTTGGACGGACGCGAACGACTTGCGGGTGACGATCTCGCAACGCAAGCCGGCCGCGCCGGCACGCTGAATCCCGCCACAGTCGGAGCGGCTGGCGACGACGAGTGGGATTCGGGCATTCAGCGAGCCCGATTCAATCCGCGCGGCCAGATTGGTCAGCGTGGTCCCGCCGCCGGAAATCAGCACCGCCAGTCGAATCGGGCGATTCAAGGGACCGGGCAGCGGACGAACACCTTCCATGATTTTCCCGAGGTTGAAGTTCACACCGTGTGACATGTCTTGCGGAACAGACTTCCCACCTGTCCGAAAACTTTACGCCGCGACGGGCCTGTCGACACACAGACCCGCCGTGCGAAAAACGATTGCCACACTCACGAATCATGGGGTTCGGTCAGGCTGGAGCCGATCTTCGTGGCGGTGTCTTTGATCGGGTGTTCGACAGGCGGGAACTTGCTGAAGTCCGCCTCCGCCGGATGAATGGCACTCGACATTTCACGGCGGTTTCCCTGCCACAGGACGAACCCGATCACCAGGATGACCAACGTGATCAGCAGATAAACTTCGGGGCCGAGGTTGACCGGTGAATAAGGGGGCCGAGGCGGTTTCCATTCCACGGCACCGGCCAGCAGCAGCGGCGCCTTGCGCGCCACGTCATGGGCTTCGTAGCCGTACATCTTGAAGAAGTATCCCGTCAGTCGCACCTCTTCGGTCAGGTCGCCCCCGACCTTCAAACCGTCCGGCTTGCTGAGGAAGATGACGACCGCGGGGTTGCTCTGGCCATCGTCGGTGTAGACCCACCCTTCATACGCGTCCTGGATTCCCCGCGCGTTCGGACCGGGATCAAACTTGGTGAGTCTGCGGATGACCCCGTGCAGCGACACGGCGCGTCCGCGGTACTTGTCCGGATCTTGGAACAGGTCCACGAACATCGGGAACTGTTCCGGTTTTCGTTTGGCATAGCGGGGGTTCCCCGATCGGCGGGCTTCGCGAAAGTTCCGCGCGAATGCCTCCTGCTCGGCCAACGGAGTCTGCCGGGCCAGTTCGAGGACTCGAAAGTAGGCGTCCTTCTCTTCGAAGCGGATGCCGATGGAGTTGT
>JAYTIB010000627.1:0-10033 GCA_043732205.1 Schlesneria sp.
GACCGGGTGTCGGCCATCCGGGTTCCCGCCGTCAAGGCGGCGAAGTCCCGCCGGGACCGCGCGGGCGAAGCGCGGATCAACCGCATGTGTGATGAAACGGCCGACTTAATCCGGCAATACCTGAATGAGGACAAGCGGCAGGCGGTGTATGAAGAGTTGAAGGAACTGCACACCGAGGATGACGCCGAAAAGAAACTGCGGCAGGTTCCGGGCAATCCGTGACCGCCAACCCGGCCCACGCATCGGCTTCTTCTTGTTGGTCGGCCGCTTTGAAATGCGGAAACCCGTTGGTTTGACGCCATTCCACTCGGAAGATACCATGCCCCGTCCCAAAGCGGGTTCAGGGGCCGGTGGTTCGCTGGCCCAGTGTCCAGCAGCAGATACCAAACGAGTCGCTCTCGAAGTTTGAGGAGTCGGCAACGTGTCAGAGATCGTGGTGAAGGATTTTCTGGAAGCAGGCATTCATTACGGACACCGGACGAGCCGGTGGAATCCGAAAATGCGTCCGTATATCTATGGCCGCCGCAACCTGATTCACATCATCGACGTGAAGGAGTCCGTTCGCGGACTGCTGCGGGCCAAGCGATACCTCCAAAAGGTGGCATCGCAGGGGAGCCTCGTCCTGTTTTGTGGAACGAAGAAGCAGGCGGCCGACACCATCCGCGAGTCGGCGACCACGGCGGGAATGCCGTACGTCGATTACCGATGGCTGGGTGGGATTTTCACGAACTTCCGCACCATCCGCAGCCGGATGAAGCGTCTGGAAGAGCTGGACCAAATCTTCAACTCGGGTGACATCGAATCCTATTCGAAGAAGATGCAGTCCAATCTGATCCGCGAACACAAGCGGATGCTCCGGAACATCAACGGATTGCGGCAGATGAACCGCCTGCCCGAGGCGATCATCGTGGTCGACCCCCGCAAGGAGCACAACGCCGTCCACGAAGCCCGGCTGGTCGGGATCAAGGTCATCGCGCTGCTCGATACCGATTGCGATCCGGATCAGATCGACCTGCCGATCCCCGGCAACGACGACAGCATCCGTTCGATCCAACTGGTGCTGAAGCATCTGACTGCGGCGATCATCGAAGGCCGCGGCTCGCTGCCGAAGGATTCCGTGCAGGCCGTGGAAGAAGAGCAATACAAGGCCGTGCCGTCGATTCAATCGTAACCGGCCTGATGGTTCTGGAATTTCCGTCGCGCGGCTGGCTTGGGGTGCTTCCCCTGTTCAGCCGCCGATTTTTTGTTTTCCCATGTCGACGAAGGAGTGCTTGTCATGGCCGCGATCACAGCGCAGGCAGTGAAGGAACTGCGCGATTTGACCGACCTGCCGATGATGGACGTCAAGAAGGCGCTGGTGGACGCCGACGGTGATCAGGCGCGGGCCATCGAGTTGCTCAAGGAACGCAGCAAGAAGTTCATTCTCAAGCGGCTGGAAAACGCCACGTCCGAAGGGCTGGTTCGCGTGGCGACATCCGCGGACGGAGCTGTCGGCGCGATGATCGAGTTGCAGTGCGAATCGGCGCCGGTTGCGAAGGCGGACGATTTCGTGTTCCTCGCCGACCAACTGGTCAAGCAGCTTCTGACGGGCCCGGGTGCTTCCACGCCCGAGGAATTGCTCGCGCAGCCGGCTCCGGACCGACCGGGAATCAAGCTGGGCGAACTGCTCGACGAAGCGGTGGGCAAGATCCGCGAAAAGATGGTGCTCGGTCGGGTGCTCCGCGTGGAAGGCCCCGTGGGCGGATATGCGCACCACGACGGCAAGACGGGGGTGCTGTTTCAGGCCACCGGCGAAAAGAAGGCGACTCCCGTGCTGAAGGACGTGGCGATGCACATCGCCGCGCTGAAGCCGCTGGTCACTCATCCCGAAGAATTGCAGGCCGATCTGGTCGCCGCGGAACGGGCGAAGTTGACGGCCGATGCGGCCGCCTCCGGCAAGCCCGCCAACATCATCGAGAAGATCGTCGAAGGGCGCATGAAGACGTACTACGCCGAAAGCGGCGTGCTGACGTTCCAATTGTTCGCCAAAGACGATTCCAAGACCGTCAGCCAGGCACTGGCGGAAGCCGGACTGAAGGCGGCCGGGTTCACGCGTTGGATTCTTGGAAACTGAGGTCGCCCATCGCGCAGGCGGCCCGCGCGGTCGATTGATCAAGCGAGTCATGCGGGGGGCGAAGTCGCCCCCCGTTTTGTTTTTGTTGACACCATTTGTTTTTTGTCGACACCATGCAACACCTGTCTCTGATCACGGATCATTCATCCGGTACAGGGGAGAATCTCAATGGCAACCAGTCCCGCCCCTCGCTACAAGCGCGTCCTGCTGAAGCTGAGTGGTGAAAGTTTCGCCCGCCCCGGCGAGTCGGGGATCTGCGTCTCGGAGGTCCAGGGGATCTGCGAGCAGATCAAGCGGGTTGTCGAATCCGGGGTGCAACTGGCGATCGTGTGCGGCGGCGGAAACATCCTGCGCGGCCGTGAATTCTCAAACTCCAACTCCATCGTCGCCCCGGCGACGGCCCACTACATGGGGATGCTGGCCACGGCGATCAACGCCCTGGCGCTGCAGGATGTGATGGAGCACTTCGGCATCGCGACCAGGGTGCAGAGTGCGATTCCGATTCCGCCGGTTGCCGAGCCGTTCATCCGCCGGCGTTGCATTCGGCACTTGGAAAAGGGACGCGTCGTCATTCTGGCCGCCGGGACCGGCAGCCCGTTTGTGACGACCGACACCGCCGCGGCCCTGCGGGCCCGCGAAATCGACGCGGATGTCGTCGTCAAGGCGACGCGGGTCGACGGGGTCTATTCCGACGACCCGCTGAAGAACCCCCACGCCGTGCGCTACTCCGAGATCACCTATCAGGAAGTGCTGCGCCAGAACCTGCAGGTGATGGATGCGCAGGCGATCCACCACTGCATGGAACACAACATTCCGATCGTCGTACTGAACTACCAGAAGCCCGGCAACATCGAACGGGCCATCGCTGGCGAGCGACTGGGAACGCGGGTCGGTCCCACGGCATAGCCTGTTCGGTCGCCGAGCACCTCGGAATACCTGCCATGTATTTTTGGCGCATCGAAAAACTGAAGACAGAGATGGCAGCCCGCCCGTTGTCCGAGCGAGAGGCGTTGCCGTATTTGGTGGTAACCGTTGCTCTTTCCTCCGCGGTTGCCTTCATCCCACAAACGACGCACAACGTCTGGGATGGCCTCGCAGCAGTTTGGAGTGTCCTGCTCGCGGTGGTCGGCACCATCTACATTTTCCGTCAGAATGGCGGCGCGGAAGGTCGGCACTTCTTGCAGCGATACTTCGCCATCGGTTGGGTTGTTTCCGTCCGTTGGCTTGCGGTTTTCATTCTCGTCACGGTCGTGCTCTACGGCACGTTGGTGGCAGTGGGAGCCGATATCAAAAGCACACACTGGTATGATTTTCTATACCTTGCCGTCGTCGAGGCAGTCATTTACTGGCGGATCGGCCACCATGTCAGAGACCTTGCACAGCGAGCGATGGCGGCCTAAACAAGTGCTGCATCGAACCCGGCCGTCCGCTTCACACCCGCAGGGCAAGTCGCTAACGTGGCTGTCCGTTCAGCCCTGAATCTTCCCCTGGAATTCGCAGCGCAGGAGCACCGCCCAATGGATCAGGACGAGATATTGATGGACGCTGAAGAGCGTATGGAAAAGGCCGTATCGGTCGTGCAGGGGCAGCTTCAGGGACTGCGTACCGGTCGCGCGACTCCCGGCCTGGTGGACTCGATCCGGGTCGAGTGCTACGGCTCGCCCATGCCCCTCAAGCAGATCGCCACGATCAGTTGCCCGGAACCGCAGCAGATTATGATCCGCCCCTTCGACCAGGGAACGCTGAACGACATCGCCAAGGCGATCCAGTCCAGCGATGTCGGCCTCGCGCCGAACTCGGATGGGCGCGTGATCCGCCTGAACATTCCGCCGCTGTCGACCGAACGCCGCAAGCAGCTCGTTTCACGGTTGAAGGATCTGGCCGAGGATGGTCGCGTCGCCGTTCGCAATATCCGCCGCGATGCCAACAAGCATGCGGACGTCGCCATGAAGGACAAGACGATGAACGAAGATCTCCACGACCAGACGAAGGAGGAGGTTCAGAACCTCACCAAGCAGTACGAGGGCAAGATGAACGCCCTGGCGGATGCGAAGGAAAAGGACATCATGGAATCGTGACGGGGTGAGGCGGGCGGCTGGAGGCCGTAGGCAGAATCGGGCTTGGTTCAACCTGGGTAGCAGCCCCGAAGAGGCCCCCTCACCCTCACCCTCTCCCCCGCAAGGCCGGAGGAGAGGGGACAAGAGAAGACATCTGATACCCGAAGCCACCGCGACTTGAACCATGCCCAGAATCGCGTCAAACGGCAAACCGCTGACTCCAATAGATTGCCGGTGTCATGTTCTTCGCCCCGACGGGGCCGACGGAAATCAGCCCAGGGCAAGCTCGCTCGGCGAGCGCCGCCCTGGGTAAAAGCAACACACCGGATGTCTGCCCTGAAAGGGCTACGGAACACCGAGACCTCCCGTGCCCCTTCAGGGCACAACAATTCGTTGGATCCCCGATCCCAGGGCGGCGCTCGCAGAGCGAGCTTGCCCTGGGCTGGTTTCCTCCGCCCCTTCGGGGCAAAAACGAAAGCACATGCAATCCGGCAGGGTCCACAAGCCCCGCCTCCCGCCTCCCTGTCTCCTGTCTCCCGTCCTTCCGTCGACGCAACAGGCAATCTCACTCACCGCCCGCGCCGGTCTTTTCACTACATCTCGCACGAAGCGTTCCCTGCGCAGAGTTCCCGCAGGTCGAATCCGATCCGTATCCGCTTCCCCGCGCCCCTTCGCGGGTCGAATGGTGGAATCGCAGTCCGTTCGAGGTGATTCGGAGCGGACCACCGGCAGCTTTGGCCGATCAAGTGAGTGTCTCCAACTCCTGACAGGGAATCAGCGGCCTGATGGCACGCACCCTGGTCGGCTCTGCGCCGGAAGGCATCACACCATGATCAAGCATTTCAAAACCTCTCGATTCACACAGACATTTTTTGGGACGGCTGTTGCCGTCGGATTGCTGATCGGCTCGTCCGGTTGCAAGCAGGTTTCCAGTTGGAAAAACGTTTCACCATTCGCGTCCAGGCCGGCCGCCGAACCCTTGGGATACTCACCCACCGACACCTACTTCCACCGGCCGGAACAGGCACCCGAGTTGACGCCTGTCCCGGATCTGCCGACACCGGGTCATTCGGTTCCGACGGATCTGCCGCCGCCCCCCGCTCCGGCCGAAGGGGCGAATTCATCGAATGCCGGAGACAGCGTGACCGCCCGGTCGAAATCGATGTGGAATCTGCGGCCGATGAGTTTCTTCCAGCGGAAAGGGTCGCGTTCGGACGCCGAACAATCGGCGGTGTTTGAACAGACCCGCAGGCCGAACACGGACCGGGCAACAACCGGAACAGTGGCCCCTTTGTCACAGTCGAGATACGATCGCCATCAATCCGTTTCCACGAGCGGAACCGGGGAGCGTTCCGTCGCCCACATCGGATCACCGGGAGGTTCACCTGCCGAGCAAAGTTTCCCGGCACCGGTCCAGTCGCCATCGCGAAACGATTTCAACTCGTCGTACACGGGACCGGTCATCACTCCGGGGGCGCAGTATAGGATTGGCCACGACCTGCCCGTTGAAAGCTGGCCGCATGCGCCGCGGACGGTGACTGCCCCGCCGGCTGTCCGGTTGCGGAAGCAGGGCCCGCAAGTCTCAGCCGATGACTTTGCCCCGACGGCACCCGTGCTGAATTCAACGCCCCAACCGACGGAACTGCCGCAGTCAGATTCGGCCACCGTGCTGCTGCTTCTGCCTCCCGGTCAATGAGGATTCGGTCGCTCTGCCGTTCCAGATCGAACAGCGTGGAAGGTCCGGAGCTTTTGCCGCCCGGCTCTCCCTGTTGCCTCCAAGCGACGGCATCCGCCCCGGGTTTCCGGATCGGCATTTGGTTTTGGCCGAGTTTGATTAGAATGCGACCCCGGTCTGCGGCAGGTTCCTTCGGGAATCTCCAAGCGTGATTCCTCAATCGACAACCAAGGCTTCAGTCGAAGCCGGTCAATCGACCGCCCGGCCTGAGACCGCGAACGGGATTCTGCGGCGCTGATGACGCCGGACTTCACTTTGCAGAGATGGAACGATGATTCAAAGACCCGACGGATTCCGGGGTGCTGTTTCCCCTCGACGTGCAGGCATTCAGATCGCCACCTGTCTGGCGGTGTTGTTCGGGTTGGGCTTGCTGCTGCACCGCGCGCGCGCCCAGAGTCCCGCCGCCGATCCGCCGGACTCCGCCAGTGAGAAACCGGTCGCGGTTCGCCCGGCCGCTCCGAAGGGGATTCCGCAAGACCCCATCGAAGTGCTGTATGCGCTCGGACCATTTCTCTATCCGCTGGGCCTGACATCGATCATCGTCGTCTGGTTCTCCATTGAGCGGCTGGTCGTGCTGCGCCGGGGACGGGTGATCCCGCGACCGTTCGTCCGCCGGTTCTTCGAACACCTTGAAGAGGGCAAGCTGGACCCCAAGTCGGCCATGAAGCTGTGCGAAGAAAGCGGCAGCCCGATCGCCTCGATCTTCGCCCACGGCCTGCGCAAGTGGGGCAAGAGCAGCGTCGAGGTGGAACAGGCGATCATCGACGGCGGCGAGCGGCAGGTCAGCCAACTCCGCAAACATCTGCGGGTTCTCAACGGTGCCTCGACGGTGGCTCCGCTGCTGGGACTGCTCGGTACGGTCGTCGGGATGATCCAGTCGTTCAACACGATCGCCACCCAGGCGGCGATGGGGAAGTCCGAGGCGTTGGCCGCCGGGATCGGTCTGGCGTTGTTGACGACCGCGGTCGGACTGATGATCGCCATCCCGGCGCTCATCATGTACATGTACCTGTCGGGCCGGGTCGATGCGCTGGTCATTGAAATGGACGGACTGGCGCAGGATCTGGTCGATCTCATTTCTTCGGAAGGCCTGGCCGAACAGGCCCGATCGGGTCCGCGAACGGCCGCGGCGGGCAAGCCGATGCCGGAACCCCGCAAGGCGGTGTGACGGTCGAGATCCGACTAACGAGTCTCTGCGTCAGACCAACGAGGCCAGCCGATGGAAAACCAATGCAAATTGAGAATTGCAAATTGCAAATTGCAAATTGGAAGACAAGGGACTCGTCTCGGATGCTGTCGGGATTCTTCAATTTGCAATTAACAATTTGCACTTTGCAATCTCTTCCAAAACTTGACTCATTCACCACAACTTCCCCACATCAAGCTTCATAGTGATCACGGGTCGCGCCGCGTTTCAAAGACTTCAAACCTCGGCTATCTCAGATTCCCAATTGAATGGTCCTGATCCGTCCCGCGTCCCTCATCCTGGCGTTGTCAGTGCTGCTGACGGTCCTCTTTTGGGGACCGTTGTGGTGTGGATACGGCTTTGTGGGGGGAGACCTTTACCCCTACTTCTTCCCGCAAAAAACGTTTCTGGCCGACCGGCTGCATGCGGGGGAATTTCCGCTGTGGAACAACCTGACAGGGTTCGGCTACCCGGTCCTCGGTGAAAGCCAGACCGGTGCCGCCTATCCGCCATACCTGTTGGCGTACTACGCGCTGGATGTGAACACGGCGTACAACGTCCAGCACCTGCTGCATTACGTGTTGTGCTTTGTTGGCACTTGGATGTTTGGACGGCGGATTGGATTGCGAGCCGGTGGCTCGATCCTGGCGGCGATCGTCTTCACATACGGTTGGTTTCCGACGCGCGCGTGCCTCGAATGGGCAATCGTCACAGGAGCCTGGTTGCCGGTGGCGCTGTGGTGTGTGGAATCGTTCATGCAGACGCGCTGGTGGCGGTATGCGATCGGGCTGAGCGTCGTGCTGGGACTGCAATTGCTCGCCGGCCATTTTCATTTGGCGTTCATCACGCAGTTGCTCGTCGTGGCCTATGGTACGTGGCGGATTCGTTCTGTGAACGACCGCGTGCCCGCTGTTCAGACGGCTGCTGTCGCTGCATCGGGTTTCAGGCTGCGCCTGGTCGTAACGCTGCTGCTTTCGATCGTCGCCGGATTCCTGCTCGCGGCGGTTCAGCTTGTTCCCGCCTGGGAGCTGAAGAGTCGCAGTTCGCGCGCGACCGTGGGCGGCGAGCACGAGCCGTCGTATGGGCATCTGCCTCCGTTGTACGTGTCACAAATGATGGCGCCGTGGCTGTGGTACAGCCCGTGGGAGATTGAAGGGGACGATGCGATCCGGACCGTTGCCGAACTGTCCGCGCCGTGGCACTGGTTTGGTCCGCGCCGAAACCTGGATGAGCTGCTGATGCAATCGCGATCCGGCGGGCTGACGACGGTGGCCACCAACCGGGTCGAAGCCCATTTGTATTGCGGACTGGTTCCGCTCGCGCTGGCCGGATGGTGGCTCTGCGTGGGACACCGGCGAAAGGCGAATCAGCGACGGGGCGCGGACCGACAGGCTGCTGATATCACGTCCCCAAGCCAATCGATCGCATCTTCGAGTGACGCAGGCAGAGAATTGCCGCCGCGCGGGGAAGTCTGGTTCTGGGTGATCGCCGGAGCGCTGGCCGTGATCTATGCGACCGGCTGGCTGCTCCCTGTCGCGCGGCTGATTCCCGGATTCAACTTCTTCCGCGGCCCCGGTCGCTATGGCATTGTGACGACGCTGGCCGTGGCGATCCTGGCCGCACGGGGTCTCGACAGCATCCTCGAACGACGGGCTGTGTTCGGTCGCCTCGCGCTGTTGGGTTGTGTGCTCTGGTCGACGCTCGGCGACCTGTGGCTGGTCTCGCGCATGGTGACGTACTCGGTGATGGTCGCCCGCCCGCCGATCACGTTGCGCGGGGAAAGTCCCGTCCGCAAGCTGCTGCTCGCCGAGTCCGAGATGCCACGTCTGTATGCGCCCGCACAAAACATCGGCAACCTGCTGGGAGTCTCCTGCCTGCCGGTCTATCTCGGGATTCAACCGTCGGAGTACTCCGATCGAAAGTTCGCCGGTCACGGCATGCCTCAGTCCGATGAGAGCAAACGGCCCGTCCGCGCCGACGAGGACTTTTCCAACTGGTTGCGGGAGAGCGGCGTGACGCACATTCTCAGCTTCAGTCCGCTCGATGAATCGTCGTGGCAGGCCGATCGAGTCTGGCAGGGGATCGACCCGCTGCTGAACGTCGCCCTGGCGCGGCAGTCCGAGCCGCTGTATCTGTACAAGTTGCGGGACGCTCCCGGACGGGTCTCATTGTTTGCGGACGGTCGGCCATCAGAGACCGGTCGGGTCACGGCATCGCCGCAGCGCGACGCCAACCGGTTTGTCGCGGACTCACAGTCTCCACAGCAGGCCACGGTCGTCGTGAGGGAATTGCAGTATCCCGGCTGGCAGGTGGCGATCGATGGCCACGCGGCAACACCCTTGTCACGCGGCATGTTCCGCGAAGTGATCGTTCCCGAAGGCGCGCATCAGGTGACGTGGAGCTACCGGCCGTTCAGTGTGAAACTGGGACTGGCGATCACTGTGCTGACCGCCTTGCTCCTCGCCACGATCGGACACGTCCGGGATTGGCACCGGGATTGGTTGGATCGCGCGATGTCCAGGCTGTCGAGACAACGCTGACAAGGCAACGCGCTAGATCAGGCACATCGACAACTGTCGCGAACAGTGGGGATCGCGGATGCCACGGTCGCAACGGAATCTCGCCTTCATCTTTCTGCCTCTCTCTGTCTGTCTCTGTCTTTGACCAGACAAATTCGGGGAGACAGAAAGAGAGAGGCCGAAAGATGAAGCCGATGAATTCAGAATCGACGCATTGACCACGGGTAAGCAGCGGTTTCGCAACTCCGGCAGTTGTTCACGAGCCGATCCTTGCGGGTGGCTCTGTTGGATTGATGCCTCACGCGGCCGACGATGAGTCGTTTAACCGCGTGAGGTGGAAATCGCGGAAACAGACCGCCCGTTGAGCCCGACTGTTCCGACTGTGCGCCGCCGCCGATACAATTCGACCGCGTTCTGATCAGA
>JAYTIB010000628.1:0-3880 GCA_043732205.1 Schlesneria sp.
CCACCATCGTGAATCTGATGGGAACAACGGTGGGCCGGCGCGGCGAAGCGCCGCTGGTCCCACCCTACCCTCAAAAAAGGCGGTGGCCCTGCCACACCCACGAAATCAGTCATTGATCTTGGGCATGATCTGACCGCTGGCCACGTAGGCCGCCATGATCTTTTCCCGCAGTTCGGTCACGACTTCGGGATGTTCTTCCAGATACGCCCGCGCCTTGTCCCGACCCTGGCCCAGCTTGATGTCCCCATAGCTCAACCAGGTACCGCTGCGAGCGATCAAATCGTAGACCAAGCCCAGTTCAATCACATCCCCCTCCAGGCTGATGCCGCAGGTTCCGAGCAGGTCCACGGAAGTCTGTCGGAACGGCGGGGCGACCTTGTTCTTGACGATCTTCACCCGCATCCGCATCCCGATGACCTGGTCACCCTCTTTGAGCTGCGTGGCCTTGCGAACGTCGACGCGGCAGGAGCTGTAGAACTTCAGCGCACGGCCACCGGGGGTTGTTTCCGGGCTGCCGTACATCACACCGATCTTCTCGCGAATCTGGTTGATGAAGATCACGCAGGTCTTCGCCTTGGAGATCACCCCGGTCAGCTTCCGCATCGCCTGACTCATCATGCGCGCCTGCAACCCGACGTGCGTATCGCCGATGTCACCATCCAATTCCGCCCTGGGAACCAGCGCCGCGACCGAATCGATCACGATGATGTCCACGGCGTTCGACTTGATCAGCATCTCGGCGATTTGCAAAGCCTCTTCGCCCGACGAGGGCTGGCTGACGAGCAGGTCTTCCAGGTGGACACCGAGACGCTTGGCCCAGAGCGGATCGAGCGCGTGCTCGGCATCGATGAACGCGGCGATCCCTCCCTCGCGCTGGGCACTCGCCACCGCATGCAGCGCCAGAGTCGTCTTGCCGCTCGATTCCGGACCGAAGACTTCGATGATGCGTCCGCGCGGGAAGCCCATTCCACCGAGCGCCAGGTCGATCGACAGCGCCCCGGTCGGAATCCCTGAAACCGTCATGTTTCCGGCTTCGGACAGCTTCATGATCGAACCGCGTCCGAATGCCTTCTCGATCTGGCCGAGGGCGTTTTCGAGCATCTTGTCATCATCGGAACCGTGGCTGGCGGCTTCCGCTTTGGCATGCTTTGACTTGGCCATCTTGCGAGTCCTTTCGAGAGAACGACGGGGAGAAAATAAACCGCGATCAGCGGCCGGCGATCAACAGACGGGTGACCGCTGGAAATTAGGGATTCGCACGCCGATTCGCAAGCGACCGCGCGAGATCCCCAACGCATCCACTCGGACGCTTTGGGCAATGCCCGGACGAGAGACTTGGGCCGTCCGCAGGAATTGATCGACCCGTGGGACGGATTTCCAATCCGTCCGGTGCTGACGGACGGATTGGCTGACGGACGGATTGGAAATCCGTCCCACGTTATTCAATCACTTCGGCCCGGACGTTGTCAGCTTGGTGGAGCCGACGGTGGGAACCTGGGCGGGCGGAGCACCGGCGACCTGTGCCGCGACTTGCGCCGGCTTTTGCAGCAGCTTGGGAAGGTCCACTTTGCCGAACCAGTCGAAGTTGAACTTCTCCGACTTCTTCAGATACGCCTCCAGCGTTTCGTTCTGGCCGAGATGAATGAAGCCGGGCACGCTGCCGACGCTGGTCTGCCAGACTTCCGTCCCCTTGTAGATGAACTTCACGCGGCTGTAGTAGTCGCGCACGTTGTAAGTTTGCGAACCGGCGCGACCGAACGTGTGATATGACACTTGGCGATCCTTGCCGATTTCCGTCTGGGCCACGAGGTCAATTGTGCCCGAAGGACCGGCTTCATAGCCCGCCTCTTTCAATCGGGCGATCAATGCTTTTTCGACGAAGTCCTTGCCCGCGGGATCGACGGCTGTCGTGTCGATCTTGACTGTCGTCCCCGGTTTCAGCACGAAGAAGTCCGGTTGTGACATCGCCTTCGCCAGCGCGTCCTTGACGGCGGGGGGCGGCAACTGGGCACCCAGAAATGCGCCCGGCCCTTGGAAGGGGTCCGTGACCACGAACCAAGTCATGCCGGCAAACTGTTGAGCGAACTCGGCACCCTGATAGTCCCACAGTTTGACTTGGTTCTCCAAGTCGATCAGGAACCGGTTGCCGAGCAATACGTGATCGTCACTCGGCCAAGTGATGTTGCCCATCACATGCAGTCCCTGGTACGGCATCTCGCGGTACAGTTCGCCGTTGGAGAAGTCCCACACGAACAGCCGGTCGAACGCGGCCATCCCGAGTTTCTTCTGGCCGGGGCTGAAGGCGAGGTTCGGCCAATTCACCGGCGGCGTCGTCTGCATCGCCACGATTTCTCCCTCGGCCAGATCGAGGATGCCGACTTCCTTGCCGGTGGCGAACGCGAGCCACTTCTGATCGGGACTGACCGCCGGCTTGCTTCCCCCCTGGATGCTCATCGTGTAGAGCGGCTTCATGTCCTCCAGGTTCCACACGACCAGTTTGCCTTTGCCGCTGACGGTGGCGATGCGGTCGTCACCCACGAACGCGCCCCACGCGACGTCGCGGTCACCACGTTCGGCATCGTCGTACGGGATGCACTGCATGCCTTTGGAGGCGGATTTCGCGGCGATGTTCCACAGTTCGAGGCGATCCTGATTGCCGCCGCCAAATTCGTCGCGCCTCATCAAGACCTGTATGCCGTCATTGTGCATGGCGAGCGGTGCGTACTTGCCCGCCAGGCTTCCCTCGCCAATCAGCTTCGATGTTTCCAGGTTGCAAACAACGACTCGCGTTGTGGACGGTTGGTTGACGCCGGGCTTTTGCAGCGAATAGCCGATGGCGGCGAACTTGCCGGACGAACTGCCGACCAGCCCCTTGGTCCCCTCGAAGAAATCCGTCTTCTTCGGCAGGGGGATCGTCTTGGCCTTTGACTTGCCGGTCGATGACTCCGCTGCCGCGGGGATTTCAAACTTCCACGCCTGATCGGGCGGGCCGACCGTGATGACCTTGGCGTCGGAGAAGTCGGGAACGATCAGCCGCGCTTCAGACGTCGCGCCGGAATCCGCCGGCTTCCCCGTCCCCGTCGGCCGGCCGGTGCCGGTTGGTTTGCCGGTGCCCGTCGACTTGTTCGGCGCGGTCTTGGTCGTGCCCGCGGGCTTGGTCTTGAACGGGTCGTCCTCCTTCGTCTTGAAGGGGCTGTTCGCGGCCGCCTTTTCCAGATCGGCCACATACTTCTGATCGGTCGCGCTGAGCTTCTTGAGCTCGATCTCCATCTCGGTGCCGTCCGATTTTTTCAGCGTGATCTTGCCGTTGTCGTTCGAAACAAACGTGCCTTGAATCTTGAATTTGCCGCTGGCGTCGGACCAGGTGCGGGGAGTCTCGGCCGCAGTCAGCACCGAGGCCCCCATCAGGCACAGTCCGAGCGAACAGAATGCGGCTTGGACCAGCGAACGGGAAGACTTCATAGCGAACATCGTGATTCTCTCCTGCGCCAGAGTCGAAACGGGGAGGACTGGAAACAGTCGGGCAGAACTGGGGAACAAACGTGGACCAGCGAACTCGATGGGAGATTTAAGCACCCCGCGCCATCGGATGCAACAGCCTCCGGGATTGGGGCTCCATGTCGGCAGGGCGATCTGAACAAGACTTCGCTCACGGACCGAGCGGCGGAATCTCACGCCTGGGAAGATGCCGTGTCAGACACGTCGCCGAGCGATCGCCCAACTCAATGACGAGATCGGCGTCCTGGGTCATCCGGGGGATGCCATAGAAATTGCTGGAGAACGAGCCGACGAGCATGTGCGGAATCCGCTCGGCTTCCAGCGCGTCGATGACGGCCAGTGCGACGTGCTCAATGTCCATGGAGTTGCTCTCGCGTGAGTG
>JAYTIB010000629.1:0-3878 GCA_043732205.1 Schlesneria sp.
TATGCGCATCGCGACGGCGCGGCCCGGCCGATGGACGAGGCATACATTCGGTATCTCAAGACCTACCAAACCCGCACGCGCGCCCGGGGACCGTTTTGGAATGAACTGCGGCGGTAGGACGGATGATTCACCACGGAAAACACGGAAAGTCACGGAAGGAATGCAAACCAAGACGTTGCGCGAAAGATCACAGTCTGCCCAACAAACACTGCAACAGGCGTCGAGTTATGGAGCCCTTCCAATTCCGTGAGTTTCCGTACTATTAACGTCTTGATCTTGTGCGGCACGCGAAGAATTCCCGGACGCGGAAACAGAATCCGCCCCCGCTCAAAGGACAAGAATGACAGGAAGATTGGGGACAGAAACATGACGGAAGGCGATGATGAGCAGGATGGTGAGTCATTTTCCTGTCCCCAATCTTCCTGTCCACACTCTTTGGTTCCGGCCGGAGGGTGGGCTGGTTTTTCCGTGGTTCCTCATGAATCCGGCGGCGGACGGACGGTTTGAAAAACCGTCCTACGAGGGAGAACGATTCTGTTCGCAGAATGTTGCCAGCGGTTCTTGAATCGCGGTCAGTTGCTGCTGGAGCTTGGTGAATACCGTGCCGGCCTCACCGAGGCTGGACTGTCGGCCGAGTTCTTCGAGTTGCCTGGCGGACTCCGCGGCGGCGGTGGCGCCGATGGCCAGCAACTCGCCCTTCAGTGAATGGGCCGCTCGCTGCAACGGGACGCCCTGTTGAGACTGCAGTGCCGCGGTGATCGCTGCGACGCTGTTGGGCAGCGTCTCCAGAAACGCGCCGATGACGTCGGCGAGCAACTGGCGGTCGCCGTCGATCCCTTCGAGAGCCTGGTTCCAATCGATGACCGGTTCGCGCGACGCCGCATCGTCCGGGGCGACTGGTTTGGTCGACGTGTCGTGTGCGGAGTCGTCTGCGGCATCACCGAAGAACGACAACAGCTTTTCGGCGATCTGTCGGGCGCGGATGGGCTTGGACAAGTACTCGTCCATTCCCGCCGCGAGGCAGCGTTCGCGGTCACCGGTCATGGCATGGGCGGTCATCGCGATGATGGGAACATGCGTTCCGGTCTGCTGTTCAAGTTGTCGAATGGCCTGCGTGGCTTCCAGTCCGTCCAATACCGGCATCTGCACGTCCATCAGGATGAGATCGAACGGCTGCGATTCCCAGAGCTTCACCGCTTCGCACCCGGTTTCCGCCACCGTCACTTGGTGACCCTGCCGCGAGAGCACACCGACGGCCAGTTTCTGATTCGCGAGATTGTCTTCCGCCAGCAGGATCTTCAGCGGGCGGACGTTGACTGTCAGGGAATGCACGCCGTTGTCGCGGACGGCGACACGCATCACGTCGACACCCAGCGTCGTCACGATGGCATCGAACAGTTCCGACTGTTTCAGCGGCTTCATCAGCCGTGCGGAAATCCGCAGTTGCTCGCGGCGGTCATTGTCACCTTCGCGGCCCCCCGAGGTGAGCATGATGATCAGCGTCGAATCCAGCGTCGGTTCGGCGCGAATCCACTCGGCCAGCGTGAATCCGCTGACGTCGGGCATGTTGACATCGGACAGCACCAACCGGATCGGCTGCCCGCGGGACTGGGCCTCTTTCAGCAGGCGCAATGCCTCGTGCGCGGTCGATGCGGCGATGGGGTGCATGCCCCAATTCAGCAGCATTTCGGTCAGAATCCGGCGGTTCGTGGAATTGTCATCGACGAGCAAAACAGACAGATCCGCGACGAGGTCCGTCTGCTGCCGCGCCTGCTGCCACTCGTCGCCGGCAATGCCGAAATCCGCGGTGAAGTGGAACGTGCTCCCTTCCCCCAGTTCGCTCTCGACCCAGATGCGTCCCCCCATCAGTTCGACCAGGCGCGAGCTGATCGCCAGCCCCAGTCCGGTTCCGCCGTAGGTGCGCGTGGTGGAACTGTCGACCTGTTGGAATTCTTCGAAGATCAATTCGAGCTTGTCGGCGGGAATGCCGATTCCGGTGTCGGCCACCGAAAAGTGCAGCTTCGCGGTTTGACTGTCGCGGGACTCGCAACTGACGATCAGCACAACCTCACCCTGCGGAGTGAACTTGATGGCGTTGCCGACCAGGTTGACGATGATCTGCCGCAACCGGGCATAGTCCCCTTCGAGCGCTTGCGGGACGTCGCGGCTGACCTCGAACGCCAGTTCCAGATTGGCGCGCGCTGCGCGGACCGACAGCGACTTCATGGTGTCACCGAGCGTCTCGCGCACGTCGAACGGCGCGCGGTCCAACTCGAACTTGCCGGCTTCAATCTTGGAGAAGTCGAGCACATCGTTGATCAGTGTCAGCAGGCTCTCGCCGGATTCCTGGACGATCGACAGGTATTCCCGCTGGTGGGCGGTGAGGTTCGTGTCGAGCAGCAGTTCGGTCATGCCGATGACGGCGTTCATCGGTGTCCGGATCTCGTGACTCATGTTGGCCAGGAAATCGCTCTTCGCCTTGCTGGCGGCGTCGGCCGCTTCCTTGGCGCGTTGCAACGCCTCTTCGGCGCGCTTGCGTTCGGAAACGTCCCAGAACATCCCCTGAATCCCGATGATGTGGCCCTCGGCATCGCGCACCGGGCACTTCAGTGTCTGGATGTAGTACCGCTGCCCATCGGGATGCAGGATCTCTTCGACGTCCTCAATCGTGTTGCCGGTCTCCAGGATCGCGGTGTCGTCCCGGCGGTACTTGGCGGCGAAGTGCTCGGGAAACAATTCAAAATCGGTCTTGCCGGTGAACTCTTCCAGGGAAATACCGATCGTGTCACAGAACCGCTTGTTGCCGAAGACAAGGCGATACTCGGAATCTTTCCGAAACACACTCAGCGGCAGGCTTTCGACCAGTGACTGGTAATACGCTTCCGAGGCCCGCAGCGCCTGCTTGGCCACGACGCCGTCGGTCACATCCCAGAACAGCACTTGGACGCCGACAATCTTTCCGTCGGCATCGCGGAGGGGCGACTTCATCCGGTCGATGATCCGGTGCTCGCCGGTCTTGCCGACCGTCTCCTCAATGTCGTGCAGCACTTGTCCGGACTCGATGACGCGGCGGTCGTCATCCGCGTACTTCTTGGCGACGTCAGCGGGGAACAGATCGAAGTCGGTCTTGCCGATCACCTCGGCCAGGGTGACTCCATGCAGTTCGCAATAACACCGGTTGGCGAAGGTGCGCCGCCCCTGCAAGTCCTTGTGAAGGACGTTCAGCGGCAGGTCATCCGCCAGCGACTGATACGCGGCCTGGGCCTCCTCCAACGTCGATCCGACTCGACGGCTGTCGGTGACGTCCGTCGCCACGCAGCAGATTCCCAACGGCTGGCCGGAGGCTGTCTGCATCCGCATCAGCCGCGCGTTCAACCAGCGAATCCCGCCGTCCAATCGTTCGATGCGAAAGGCGACTTCCCGCCACGCGTCCCCGGTGACTCGATCGAATGCCTGATCGAACGCGGCCCGGTCGGCGGCATGAACCCAGTCCCTCAACGACCGACCCGTCTGTTGAATCTCAGAAGCCGAGCATCCAAACGCCCGCTCGGCCGCCGGGTTGAAGGACAGCCACTCGGTCCCCGCGACATTCATTCCGCAGACGACATCACTGGTCGCCGCGAGCAACATCGCGAGCGCGTTATTCCATTGTGCGGTGACATCTCGTGACTCTGCTGCGTGGGGTTCTGGCATGGCGATGTCTTGCGCGTGGGAACATGGGGGCCGACTGCTTGGATGCCATTATGCGCCCTGTCTCTCCAGTGGCCAGTGATCGGCGGGAATCGATTGAAAAAAGGCGCGCTTCGTCATTCCTGTGTGGGGTGCAGCAATGGCACTGACTTCAACCAAGTAACCCGCAGCGTAAGCGAGGGAATCGA
>JAYTIB010000630.1:0-3861 GCA_043732205.1 Schlesneria sp.
GGCGCAAGACCCCCTCGTGCGGAGCGAAATCAAGAGTCGAATCGAAAGCTACCGTGAATCTCTGGCGAAGCAGCACCGCGAACACAAGGTCGTGTCCGGTTATCCCAAGCCGCTCGTTCTGCCTGCCACTACGGAGCCTTGGGAACTCGCCAAAGTGGTTCTTGACGATACCGAGAATGCCGTGTTGATTGAGAAGCTCCACCACGTCGGCAGCGAATTGATCGCCACATTGAAGGATGTGCAGCAGCCGATCGCGGAGCGCGTCCGCGCGGCAAAGATCCTGGGCCAACTCAAGTACGTCCTGGCGATCCCCACGTTGATCGATCACCTGTCCCTCGTCGATCCGAATGGCATCGAGCCGGCAGAAATGTGGGGCGACATTCCGAAGTATCCCAGTGCGGTGGCCCTAGCGGCACTCGGTTCCTGCGCCTCAGTCGACTTGGCGCACCGGATTGCCGACGCCCCGACCGCAGACAAGGTCCGTGAATGGAAACGACTCATTCTCGATGAAGACGCTTTACGCGGCGTCATCACGCACCTGCGCGGCATGGCGGTCGAAGCGACCGACGAAACGCGCCGGTCCGTGCTACTCAGCCATATTCGCATACTACGCGCCGACGAAGACAACCCCGAGCCGTCTCCACCGTTGTCCATCGCCTGGTGCCTCATTCCCGTCGTGGTGCTTACCGGATACGCCGCCTGCCGCATCCGACACCGCCCGCCGACCGCTCCCGTCACCGGCGACGACGGTATGCACGGAACGCACAACCACATCGGTCAATGATCGCCTCGATTGCATGTGCGAATTGACGCGCGGCTGGGTGGCCGGGTTTGGAGCGTTTCGCGAAAACCCGGTGCTTCCCATCGGTCCGGCATGAGCCACTCGACGCGCATCACTCATCGTGACATCAACAGCAATCGCAGGACTTTCGTTTCGGCACCTCGTCGGGAACGGTTTGGAGAGATCAAGGGGATCAGGACTCTGTGAATCGAGCGAGCGAAAGTCACGGTGATTCCGTTCGCTTGTCAATCACGCGGGTCTTCACTTGAACGAGCTTGTTCAACGTCGTCCAGCCGAGCAGCAGGTAGCCGCTGTTTGACAAGTTCTCTTCGGTGGCCGGCCCCGCGGTCATGCCTGCCGACGGGTGAACACCGTCGTTGCTGATCAGGGTGCCGAGCCAATCATCCGGCCGGCGCGCCGTGATTTCCCCGTGGTAATCGATGATCGGCAGCGAGTATCGTTCGCCCAGTTTCCAGAGGGCCTCGTTGTATTTCAGCACGAGTTCGTGCTTTCCCTTGAGGGGCGGAATGGTGGTGAGTACGGGAATCGACTTGTTGGCGAGCAGCATGGTGACGATGGTCTCGATGTTCTTGGCGAAGGCTTCGACCGCCTGTCTCCTCCATTGAGGTCATTGGTGCCGAGCAGAACACAGGCGATCTGCGGGTTGTGTTCCTGAAGGATGTCAGCCAACTTCGGCAGTCCGCCGTTTCCGCTCGCGATGAACTGACTGCTGGTCACCCCCGATCCCAAGCTTGCCGTCGGACCTGCTTTTCTGACGCAGACACCCCCCACAAGCGGCTCACTTTACGCGGAGCGATGAAGGCGACATTGGTGGTGGCCATCGGCTGTGTGGTGGTGAAGCGGCGATGAATTTCACCCGTTCCCGATCACCACCGCAATCTGTCGCGGCGAAGACGCTTGGCCATTCCCGTGAAACATGGTTTGATCTGTCGCCGGTTCCGACCTTCCTTCCACACCAATGAGTATTCCCGCGATGTCGTCCGCCGAAGAGCCCTTCTCAGAAACCGTCGCCGTTGTCGGACGCTGGCTGGGACTGGGACTCGGGCTGGCCGTGCTGCTCGCGCCCACTCCCGTTGATCTGCATCCGGCGGGACAGCGACTGGCCGCGGTGGTGCTGCTGATGGCGGTCTGGTGGGTCACCCAGGCGATGCCGGTCGCGGTCACGAGTCTGCTGCCGTTGGCTCTGTTTCCGTTGCTCGGCATTCAACCGGCCAAGACGGTGGGGCAGTCGTATCTGAGCGACAATTCGTTTCTGTATCTGGGGGGATTCATCATCGCGCTGGGCATCGAACGCTGGGGGCTGCACCGGCGGATCGCGCTCTTGACCGTGACGGCGGTCGGCACCAGTCCCCAACGGATCGTGTTGGGATTCCTGCTGGCGACGTTTTGTCTGTCGATGTGGATCAGCAACACGGCGACGACGCTGTTGATGCTGCCGATCGCCACGGCGCTGTTGGCCACTTTGGAAAAGCTGCGTCTGCCGCATGCCGGAGTGGTCACGGGGCTATCGTCCAATGGCGCCGACTTTAGCCAAGTCACCCGAAGTGTGAACGAGGGAACTGCGGGGAATGGCCGCTCTCGCCCGCCCTCGCTTACGCATCGGGTTGGTAATGTCAGTGCCAATGGGCTGACGCCGCCCGGCTCACCGGATGACGCCGTGCCGCCGCCGATGCCGCCGGACCGCGCGTTCGATCATTTCGCGCTCGCGCTGACGCTGGGCATCGCCTACGCCGCCAGCATCGGGGGTCTGACGACGCTGGTGGGGACTCCGACCAACATCGCGTTCGTCAACATCTGGACGAAACAGTTCCCCAATGAACCGGTGATCTCCGCGGGGCAGTGGATGCTGACGTGGACTCCGTTCGGATTCGTGTTTCTGCTGTGTACCTGGCAGTTGCTGGTGTGGGGATTGAAGACGCCCGCCGGTTTCGAGGGACTCGATCGCGGTTTCTTTCTGAAGCGGATTCGGGAACTCGGCGCGGTGCGGCGCGGTGAATGGATCATGCTGTCGCTGTTCATTCTGACGGCGCTGCTGTGGATCTTTCGCACCGACTTCAAGATCGGCGCGGAGCCCCTGCTGCCGGGCTGGAATCGTCTGACCGCGTCGTGGCTGATGGCTTGGGACATCGCCGAGAAAGACGCCCTCGACTTCATCAGCGATGCGACCGTGGGGATGACCGTCGCCATGCTGATGTTTGTGATTCCAGTCGACCGAAGCCCGCGCGGACAGACCCGGTTCCTGATGGATTGGGAGACCGCGTCCAAACTTCCGTGGGAGATCCTGCTGCTGTTCGGCGGCGGCTTTGCCATCGCGGGAGCGTTCGAATCGACCAAGCTGTCGGTCTGGGTCGGTCAGATCTTTTCGCACGTGGCGGCCGGTCAGCCGGTGTGGGTGCTCGTCGCGGCGGTCTGCCTGCTGCTGACGTTTCTGACGGAGTTCACGTCCAACGTCGCGACGGTCAACGCGGTGCTGCCGATCATCGCGGCGGCCTCGGTCGCTCTGAATGTCGACCCGCGCCTGCTGATGATCCCCGCCACGATCTCGGCCAGTTGTGCCTTCATGCTGCCGATCGGCACCCCGCCCAACGCGATCGTCTGCGGCACGGGCCGGATTCGAATGAGCCAGATGGCGGGCTACGGTCTGATCCTCAATCTGTTGGGCGTGGTGCTGGCGACACTCGCCACACTGTGGTTGATGGTGCCGCAACTGGGCATCCGATTGCCTTGAGGCACGCGGGCCGCGGGCATTGCGGCATGGCACTGACTTTACCAACCCGACGCGTGAGTTTTGAAGTTGCGCCTTTTGAGATTTCAGCCCCAAAGGGGCGGTGTTATGCCAGCCCAGGGCAACACCCTGGGTTGGCGGATTGTCGGGAACACCAAGCCCTGAAGGGGCGGCACTATTCATTCGATGCACATGGGGCCGCCCCTTCAGGGCTCCACAATCTTTACGGTCGCGAACCAGGGCAGCGCTCCCGATGGTCGCTGGCCCTGGGCTAACTTGGGGCTGCCCCGTTGGGGCGTAAATCCAAAACAGCCCAACTTCAAAACTCACGCTT
>JAYTIB010000631.1:0-3860 GCA_043732205.1 Schlesneria sp.
CCCACACGCCCGACCCCGCGCCAACAAGAAATCCTGCGACGCCTCGATCTCCCCACCTTCGCCCAACTCCTCCGCCGACTCCTCCCCCGACCACCCGACTAACAACCAACCCCGATCTCGATCTCGATCAAAACCCAACCGGCCCCAACCGCCGGTCTGAACCAATCAACAGGGTGCGGAATATCGGGTTAAACGACTCATTTCTTCATGTACTTCCAGTTGCGTGGCTTTCCCTCCGCCAGCCATTCGATCGTCGTGGCGAGACGCCGCTGGCGAGTGGCTTCCTGCTTGGCTTCCGTCAGCCAGTCGACGTATTCGCGCTGATGGCTTGGTGGCAGGTTCTCGAATGTCTCGCGGGCCTTGGCATTGGCGGCCAGAGCGGCGCGAAGTTCATCGGGAATCTTCGGCTTCACCGCTTTCTTGCGGACTGGTTTCGGCAGCGCGATCCCTTGTTCGTTGAGTGCGATCGCCTCGCGAATGTACGCCAGCAGGATTTCATCATCAGGCAGTTCCGCGACGGTCTTCACCTTGGTGCCGTGCGGAGTCGTGCCGCTCCCCTCTTTGAACAGGCCGAGGGGATCGCTCATCAGCTTTCCCTTCCAGAAGCCAAACCCGACGTGATGTTTGAACGCGGCCATCATGCCGACAATTCCGAGATACTCGAAATGGGGAAGGCCCCACTTGATCGTCTCCTGAATCTTGGGGCTGGCCAGATGAAACAGCTTCCGCAGCCGCTTCAAGATCGGCCGCGCGAAATCGGCGGCCTCGTTGATGTAGGCGTCCACCTCGGGCCGCGTGTTCTTCATGCGGGGCCTCTCAAGCTCAACCAGTGTCACAATCGCCGGGAAAGTTTAGCGGTCTGCGGCGCGGCATCTACTCCACGGGCATCGTGTGCGACGTTTAGCCGCAACGCGAACGGCGTGCGTGCAACAAACGGTTCGCCCGCATCCGCTCCCACGCCGGTGGCGTTGGGGCTAAACGTTGCAACCGCGTCAGGCAGCCGCCAGACTGCGGCGGGCTCATGAGTCGTGACAAAGGTTGCCACATGCGAATGTTTGAAGGAACTCCCTGGGACCGTCCGCCGACGTGCGAACGCTGCGGAAAGCTGGAGAGCGACTGCGCCTGCCCGCCCGAGCCCACACCCAAGCGAGTCATTCCCCCCGAGAAGCAGACGGCTCGATTGGCGGTGGAAAAGCGGAAAAAGGGCAAGCTGGTGACAGTCATCCGCGGGCTGTCCGCCGAGTCCAACGACCTCCCCGCATTGCTGGCGCGGTTGAAGAACTCCTGCGGAGCCGGCGGCACCCTCGACGGAGATTCGCTGGAAATCCAGGGCGACCATCTGGACCGTCTGCGAACGCTGCTCGGTGACATCGGATACAAACTCGGCCGGTAAACTGAGCCCATTTGGAGTGCGACTGGCTGCGCCCGTCGATCAAGAGGTAAAGCAGTAAGGGGGAAAAGCAGACAAGATATTACGGAGTCCTCACGCCAAGACAGACCACCCGGAAACCGTAGTCGCTGTCACGGTTGCCGGGAGTGAACCTGAGGCGATCGGCAGAGCGCGTGTCCCCGGCATAGTTGAGCCAACAGCCACCACGCAGCACACGATCTTCAGAGCCGCTCGTGACACGTGGATCGGGTGTCGTGCCCGAACGCTTGGAATACGCCTCGGCATCAAACACATCGTCGCACCACTCCCAGACGTTGCCGTGCATGTCAAACAAGCCGAAATCGTTCTTCGCATACGAACCAACCGTCGTCGTGCGTTCGAGGTATTTCCCTTTCGTCGTCGTCCCAAACGGGTGGTTCCCATCGACGTTGGCCTTGTGACCGTTCAGCACGCTGCCGAAGTGGAACGGAGTCGTCATGTTCGCCCGGCAGGCGTATTCCCATTCCGCTTCGGTCGGCAGACGATACCCCAATTGTCCGGGGGCTGACGCCGGCCGGCTCACCTCAACCATTGCCGACTTGATCGAGCCACTCTCGCGAGTCACGGTTGCCAGCGAGTAGTACGGCGTCAGACCGTCCTTCACGCTCAGCTTGTTGCAGAACTCGACCGAATCGAACCACGACACCTTTTCGACCGGGAACTTGCTCGTGTCCATTCCGCTCACGCTGCTGCTGCCCGATCCGGTCTTCGAGAAGTAGCTTGGGTTGGTCCCCATCACCTGCTCGTACTCGCCCTGCGTGACTTCATTCACGCCCATGTAGAACGGCCGACTGATCTGCACCGTGTGCTGCGGCCCTTCGTCGTATTGGCGTTGCGCCTCCGACGTGGGCGATCCCATCTGGAACGTCCCCGGCGGAATCAGGACCAGTTCCATGCCGAACCGGTTTTTCTCGACGACCTTCTTCCCGAGGAACTTGGCCCACTCTGCTTGCGAGGTCTTCGCATGTGAATCTTGGACGGGGGTCAATGGCGGCGGGCGGACTGGCTTTTCGAGTGAGCGGGCCAGCGCGGGTTTCGCCTCTTCGGCGACTTCGCTCTTGGTCTTTGCACCATCCTTGCCGGTGATCACACTGGTGATCACCACCAACAGGCACAGCACGAAACCGCTGCCGCCGAGGACCGACCAACGCATCGCGAGGGATTGACCCCGCCACCATTGCGTGAGCGGTTCGAGCCTGCGGAGGATCGGCGACACGATTCGCTGCTGCTCGCCGGCCTTGGCCGGCTTGAGCCACACGGGCGCGGCGGGGGGTTCTTGCAGAAACTCAAGCGGCTGCGGGGCCGACTCAAATTCAACGTGCTTCTCCAACGCGACGGGCGCCTTCAGGTCGACCGCTTCCAGTGCGGCGATGATTTCGGCGCAGGTCGCGCAGCGGTCCTCCTTCTTCTTCGCGATCAGCTTGTGACAGACGGCCGCCAACTGCGGGGGAATGTTTGCGTTGAGGGTCAGCGGTGACGGAGCCTCGCAGACGGACTTGCGGCCCATGATCTCGATCGCACTGCCGGTGAAGGGCCACTCGCCGGTCAGCATTTCGAACAGCATCACCCCCAGCGCGTAGAGGTCGCTGCGGTGGTCGATCCCCTCCGCCCTGCCGATCGCCTGCTCGGGAGACATGTACGCCGCCGTGCCAAGAATCATCCCCTGCGTCAGGCCGGCGTCGGTTGCACCGGTCGTGCGGCGGGCCAGGCCGAAGTCCATGATCACCGGCTCCCCGTGCGGGTTGAGCATCACGTTCTCGGGCTTCAGATCCCGGTGGATGACCCCCTTGTCGTGAGCGGCCTTCAGCGCGCGGGCCAGTTGCACGGTCCAGCGCATGGCCTCGTCCGGTTCCCGTCGTTTGCCGACGCGCTTCAAGTACGACTTGAGGTCTTCGCCGTCGATGTATGGCAGCGCGATGAACCGGATGCCGTCGATCTCACCAAAGTCGCAGACCTTGCAGATCAGCGGATGATCGACCTTGGCCGCCGCCTTCGCTTCCGTCTCCATCCGCTTGATCAGCTTGGCCGAACCGGACGTCGAGACCCGCGCCACTTTCAACGCGACGGGCCGATCCAATTGGATGTCGTGCGCCAGGTAAACGGCCCCCATCGCCCCCTTGCCGAGCAGCTTCTCGATGCGGTACCGCCCGAACTGCGTCGGCAGCGTGGCGAACGGACCGGTGACCAGGGGCACGGAATCGGCCGCCCGCGCCGTCTCACCCATCGCTCCCGCAGGCTTGGCCGGCTTCACGATGCGCGACGCTTCGGCGCGAGAGACATCGGCAGGACGTTTCGGGGATTCGGCCATGATTTGCTTTCCTCTACAAGATCGGAACAGGATGCCGGGCGATGTCGGCTGTCAGGTTCTGGTGAACCGGGATTTCGACTGTCGCTGAGTTCGCAAGAACTCAGCCAAACGCACCATCAGTAA
>JAYTIB010000632.1:0-9959 GCA_043732205.1 Schlesneria sp.
GGACGCTTGCGATGGCAGCTAGGAATCCGGGGGCTGACGCCGCCCGGCTCACCTGATTCGGACTTTTGTCGGTCACGTCTGTTTTGTTTCTGTTTTCATTTTCAGTTTTGGAGAGAGGGTGGTGCATCCATGAAGCGAAGTGGTCTGCGGTATCGAACGAATGTGCCCGTCGCACGGCGCGGGTTTACCCTGATCGAGTTGCTGGTCGTGATCGCGATCATCGCAGTCCTGATCGCACTCCTGCTGCCCGCGGTTCAGCAGGCGCGGGAAGCGGCCCGGCGAACGCAGTGCAAGAATCACCTCAAGCAACTCGGACTGGCGCTGCACAACCATCATGATGTCTACCTGTTGTTTCCGTCGGGAGGGGTTGGTTGGACGTATCCGCCGGACATGGTGACGGTCGGGACTCCCGAGGTCGCTCCCCGACAGCGCTGCGGCTGGGGCTATCAGATTCTGCCGTACCTCGAACAAACTGCTGTCTGGCAGGGCGGGAATCAGACGACAGTGGCAGCGGCTCAACAGCTCATCATCTCGGCAGTCATTCCGGGCCTGTATTGCCCGTCCCGCCGAGCGGCTGCGGCGCTGCCGCCCAGGGCATCGTGGTACGGCCCAGCGGGGACTTACTCACACGGCACCACAGACTACGCTGCCTGTGTGGGAACCGGCCCCGATGGGTTCATGGTGCAGACGGCATCGAATCAAACCGGCACTGTCATGCGATTCAAAGACATGACCGACGGGGCCTCGAACACCATCGCCATTGGCGAGAAACGGATGGGCCGACTGAATTTGGGGTCAGGAAACCAGGGAGACGACAACGAGGGGTATTCATCGGGATGGGACTGGGATGTGCTTCGTTACACCAATCTGCAACCCCGCCCCGACCTGATCACTGCTGACAACCCAGATGCTCGATTCGGTTCGGCGCATGCCCAAATGTTCCACGCATTGTTCGTCGACGGTTCGGTTCGGGCGATCAGTTACGACATTGATGCCACCGTGTTCGACCTGCTCGGAAAGCGCGCCGATGGCCAGGTCGTGTCAGTACCGTGACAGTTGGCGGACTTTGACCGATCGCCAAGTTGCTTTTGGCGGTCGTTTGTTGAGCGCGACCCGTCACCACGAGTGCGCCTTCCGATGGGCAAGGTGCTCATATCTCCGCCCGCAGTTGTGTTGGTGTGATCCTTCATTCAAAGCTCAAGTCGTGGGAACTCGACCGATGTCCTCTCGCTGGTTTGCTGGTCTGCTGCTCGTACTGCTGGGATGCATCACATCCGGGTGTGGTGGTGGCCCGACAACTCCGGGGGGAATCATCGTCAAGGGACGACTCCTCAACAACGGCAAGCCGATGGAACTTTTGCGGCCCGAAGCCGGGGTGGGGATGTTGCAAGTCACGTTGATTCCAAGCGACGGCCGGTTGGGACAAGAAGGCACACTCGCCGACAAAGACGGCCGATTTGAGATTCGGGGACCGGGGAATGGCGTTCCACCGGGCGGCTACAAGCTGGCCGTGCGTCACTGGAAAAACGGCATGGGAACCAAGGATGAACTGGACGGCCGGTTCACCGAGGAAAAGACCCCGATTGTTGTGGATGTCCCGGGCGCGTTGATTGGAAAGACTCACGATCTCGGCGACTTGGAGCTTTCGTCCTACGGCAAGCCGGGTGCGTAGGGTCGACTGGTTGCGCGTTGGACCTTCAAAGCCATGACGGATGAAACTCCCAAACTGCCGCCCGTCGCTCACGCACTGTGGGGCTGGCCGTTGGCGTTGATGTTCGTCGGCGGAGCCATTGGCGGCGGACTCGGCGGCACCGCCTATGGCATCAACGTCGTGATCTACAAATCGCGGCTACCGGTCGCCGCCAAAGTGGTGCTCAACATTCTGACCGGCGCGGTCGCGATCGGCGCTTGGGTGGCGATCGCGTTGACGCTGCAAAACACCATCAACCGATAGCGCGACGGCACGCTCCGAATCCGCCGTTGGCTCTGGGTCATGCCGCACAAGGCCCAGACGGGATCGTTTAACCCTGAGCCAACGGCGAAGGGATCGGGTGCCAGCGGCCCAATGCGTGTGCCGACCGTGCCAGTGGAGACGGACGCATCCGCCCGCTCCGCCTTCGCCGTTGGCTCCGGGTTAAACTTGTTTTCCACAACCTTTGAAAATCGCGGCCACTGGTCGTGCGCACTGTGCCAGGCCCTGCCAGACTGCGCGCATGGGCACGACCTGGTAGGGAAGTCAGGCCGAGTTCGCGAGCATGGCGTTTGGCGGCTTGGCCGTGATCGCTCCGAGGCTGGAACGGATGGGCGTGACGGAGATCATTGACCAGCATCTGCCGGTCGATCCGCAGGCGGAGTTTGGGATCGGTGCGGTGTTGAGTCTGTTCATCGCCGCGCGGTTGTCTTCGCCAGTCGCGTTGAGCAACGCGGCCGGGTGGGCGGCTAATTCGGGGGCCGACCTGATCCAACGCACAAACCGCAGGCAACTCCCCGCCGACGCAACCGTCAAACAGCAGCGCACCACAACGCCAACCCTGCCGCAGGCGTTCCGACACCATGCGCTGCTGGTCCAAACCACCCGCCACGGCCGGACCGTCCACCCGACCCGGCTCACCCCGCGCCAACGCGCGATCCTCCAACGCCTGGGCACCCCCTCACCCGCCCAACTGCTGAGTCGACAACTCCCCCGCCCGCCCACCTGAACCCGCCGGTGCCGCCCTCGAAACCTGACCGGAAATCCCGAACGGTTTGACACACAGACAGGGCTGCGGAAAATCGGGTTCAACGATTCGAATGTGTCACTTTCCACCGCGCAAGGTAGAAACGAAAGCGGACTGTCCCGCCTGTTGAATGACACGTGGCGCGCGGTTTCATCGCGCTCGACACACTGAATTCAACTCGGCACGTTGGAAACGTGCCCTACGTCTCTGTTTCCACACGCGGCTATGCCAGGTCGCGGTCTTCAAACAGGATGAATGCCAGCAGGATGGTGGCTGTGCTGTAGCAGACGCAGTACAGGGCCGAGTAGGCAAGATACACCGGGGGAACGACGGACCCGGTGGCGACCGCGGCGTTGACGTTGAACACATCGGCCGGCAGCACTGTCGCAATCACTTTCGACATGAACTCGACAAACTCGAGCCGACCCGCGCCGACTTGCACCAACATCCCGGCCAGGTGTCCCACCACGAAGATGGCGAAACAGCTTGTCAGATTCACGATCATCGGCAGGCGTGTCGAAATCGCGACGCTGATTCCGGATAGAACCGCAATCTCCATGAACAGCAGCACCAGACCGGGCAGCACCTGCGTCACTTCGACCATGCGCTTCGCGAAGGTGGGGATGTCCTGGCTCCCCTCCTTGGCATCGTAGGCCACCTTGTAGTAGATGCAGGCGAGGAACACGATCACCAGCGGCAGCATGTACCACAGCACCGCCTGCAAGATCCCCACGTACTTCCCGAGCACAAATTGCCGGCGGTTGATCGGCTTCGACAGCAGGGTCATCGCCGTCTTGCCCTCGATTTCCTCGGCCACGCTGGTGCTCGCCGTCCACACCGCGATCAGCAGGCCCGAGATGAGGATCGTCGCCATGCTGCAATCCTTGAGCATCTTCACGTCCTCGCCGAGCGAGTAGAACGGCAGGACGGTGTTGATCACCAGGATCACCAGGGCCAGTGCCATGCACAGCAGAAACACCGGCTGCCGGACGGCTTCTTTCGTAGTGGCCCGGGCGATGATTCCCGCTTTCGTCGTGTAGGCGAAGACACCCAATCCCACGAGGAGCAGGACACCGATCGCGATGGCAACCATCCATTCGGTGTTGGATCCCCGTGCGGCGGAGTCATCCGCCGCCAGCACCAGCGGTCCCAAGAACTGCATCGAAAGCATTCGTAACCTCAACCTGAAAACGGCCCGGAAATGGGCGACCAGAATCTGCGGGGGATTTTGCCGCCCAGCCTACGTGGAGGGGGCGGAATCCGTTGGACTGCCCCCCAAGTTTTCGGCGGTGGAATGTATCGCGGTTCACCGCCGAAGAAAACCGACTCACCGATACGGCGTTCGGCGGGTCATGACGTGGGACGGATTTCCAATCCGTCCGTCAATGGCGGACGGATTAAAAATCCGTCCCACGGGTCGATCGGTTCCTATCGACGGCCTTACTTCGCGGCGACCGCACCGCTGTGCTCCACCCGCAATAACACGGGGCGGGACGCCTGATTCCCCTGCACCTGGGCCACCGCGTGAATCAGCCGCGACGAGGACGGAACCCAGGGGCGTGCGGTCAGAAACACCTGGCGTTCTGTTTCTTTGGCGCGCACGAGGACTCCGGATAGCCCGATATTGTCGACAATGACGCCGTGCGGAAGATTGTCGACATCGAACTTCACGTCGCCATCGAACCCGGCCCGCTCGACGACGATCTTGGCCGTGATCGTGGTGCCGGGCCGGATCACCAGTCCGCCGTCCGCCGACGTGTGCCGGGGATCGTCAGGCATCAGAGTCACGCGAATTGGCGGCGCCTTTTCAAGTTTGATTTCGCCGAGCGAGCCGATCGTCTTGGTCACCAGCCGGTCGCCGATCATTCCGGTCGCCAGGACGGTCGTGCGTTCCCAATCCTCTTTCTTCGGCTCGGGCGCGTCCTTCGCCGCCGTCAGGGTGCTGTTGGTCTCCGCGTGCCCGGCCGCAATCACCACGGGGGACGAGGCCGCGAATCCATCGGGCAATCCGGCGATGTCGAGACGCACGTCCCCTTCGAAGTTGTCGATCCGGTTCAACGTGAATTTCAACCGCTGACCGCTGCCGGCGGGGATCTTCGGATTCGGCGTGTTGATCGTGACACCAAAGTCGGGCTGCGGCGGACGGACCGTCACGGTGTAATGAAACTTGTCGCCGCTGAATCCGCGAACATCCGTCACCTTGACCAGATACGCACCGTCCGCCGGAGCGGTGAACGTCAGGCGCGAATCCTTGTCCAACTTGCGTTCCGCATCGTCGTCGTTGGCGAAGACGAGCGGAAACACCGGCAGCCCGTTCTCCACAATCTTCGAGCCCACCGGGTACGCCTCCACGATGTAACACGGCTCATCCTTGGCATGCGCGGTGGCGCTGGTGTCAAAGTAATCGCGGCGCTTGCCGTTTAGTGAATAGAGTTGAAAGCCGGAATCCGGCCCCTGCGGCGAACGAAATGTCTTGCAGATTTCTCCGTTCAAATAGACGAACTGGTTGAGATCCATCTCCTCCCAAAACTCGAGCCGGACATCGGCCGACGAGGAGTCGATCGGCCGGAAGTTGATCCACGAATCCCGCACGGCCTGCAACAGCGCCCGCAGCACCGGGCGACCGTCCGCATGCAGGACATCAATCCGGGTGTCCGCCAGCGAACCACTCCGTCCGGCGTTGGTTTCAATGATCCACGTCTGACCGGCCGCAGATTCGATGCGGTACAGGTCGGCGTCCGATTGGTCCGAGTTCGTTGAATGAAACTTGCCTGTGGCGGCACCGGGAATCTTCAACGGCGTGGCTTGCTTTGGCAGATCATTCGGCTCGACTTCGGCCGTCGACACGACCGGCTCACCGGATCTCGCATTGGCCGCCACGACCGTGTCCGACAGCGGCGTGAGCGGTGATGCCGCGTCGCCCCAGCGGGGATCGATCGGATACGCGGTCATCTCACCGTTCATCCGGCCGACGAACAGTTGTCGATTATCGTGCGAGAAACTGAGCGCTGCGGACCAGTCCGGCTGACGCGGCAGTACGGCGACCTGTGTGAAGGTTCCGGTTTCCCACAGTTTGATCAGGCGGTCCTCGGACGATGTCGCCAGCAGGCGACCATCGGGAGAGAACACGACCTTGAGAATCGGTCCTTCATGAGCGAACCGCGCATGCAGGATCGGATTCGTCCCTTCCTTCGCGGTGTCGCTGATCTGCCAGACGCGCAGCCGGAAGTCGACACCGCCGGCCGCCACGAACCGTCCATCGGGACTGAATGCGACGGTGTGCTGATCCTTCGAGGGTTGTGAAAACGTGTCCAGACGCTGGCCCGTCGCCACGTCCCACAGCTTCACCGTCCGGTCACCGCTGGCCGTGGCGAGCCACTTGCCGGTCGGGGAAAACGACAGACCATAAACCGGATCGTTGTGACCGCTCATTGTCCGCAGCGGCTTCGCGGTCGCCACATCCCAGATCAACACGTCGCGGTCATAGCTGGCCGTCGCGAGCAGTTTCGTGTCGGGCGAAATCCGCGCGGCATAGACCGAGTCCCGATGGCCCCGGAACACCGGGCCGCGAGTCCAGTCGTCGGTCTTCCACAACGTCGCCTCACCCGACAATCCCGTTTCACCGGCGGCAACGCTCAGCCATTTGCTGTCCGATGAAAAGCTGACATCGTTGATCTGGCCGGTGTGACCGGAGAGCGATCGAATGACCGAGAGATCCGCCGCATTCAGGACTTCCACGGAGTGCGGCTTGGCACGGGCAATCCAGCGACCATTCGGCGATGCGGCGATCGAAGTGACGGGTTCGCGCGCCGCGCCTTGAAGTTCAATCTTCGGAGTGACCAGACCGGTGGCGGCGAGTCCGCCGACCGGCGGCTTGGCTCCACCATCAATCCAAGCTCTGATGACGGCCAACTCTTCGGGCTTGGGTGCCGTCTGATCCTTGGGAGGCATCTTGGTTTCACCTTGCGCGGTGACCAGTTTCCACAAGCGGCTGTCGGCACTCTTGCCGGCGACGATCGCGGCACCCGTTTCGCCCCCCTTCATCGCGCGGGCAAAGTCTTCGAGAATCAGGCCACCCTCGGCCTCCTTGGCGTTGTGGCAGCCGGTGCAGTACTTCCGAAAGACGGGCAGCACCTGCGCGTTGAAGTCCGGAACATCGGCACCGCGCGCGTCGGTGGCGATCAACACCAGAACCAGTCCCCAGACATACGGCCAACGTCGACTCATGGAGATGTCCCTTAGATTCTGTCCAAGCATTACGCCGCGTTTTGTCTCGTCGGCGGAGCGACGAGACTACTGTAGTCCCGTCGCTCCGCCGACGGGACGGGCGAGACAAGACACGAAGCTGTTTTTGGACAAGTCCTTATTCCTTCACGACCGGTGATCCCCACCCGTCGTACTCGCCCTCGTGTTCGCCGGCCAGGTCGAACAGTTCAAACGTGAACTCGTCGATCGTGTCCCAGTCGATGGGACTGACGCGCTGCAGGTTGACACCGTACGGCAACTCGGTGCCCGGTTCATTGTTGAACCTCTGTCCGACGACTTCGTACCCCTTGGCGACGACCTCGGCGATGAACTGCGAACGACTCTCGGACGACGGGAAATTGGCGAAGTAGTCGACGGCCCGGGGAGTCTCCAGCGAGTCCCCCGAATCGGACAACCGGTCGATGACCTGCCGGTTGAAGATCTGCTGCGCATCCTCGGGACTGGGATACAGCACGTCGAAGTACTGCGACCACTCCTCGTCCTCCTGCGAACCGGTTTCGAATTCATAGTCTTCGAAGGCTTCCATCGCCTCAGTGATCGTCTCCTCGAATCCCTCGTCGGACTTGGCGTAGAAGTAGAATTCGCGCCGCCCGCACGACGTGATCCGCCCGACCATGATCGCGCCGGTCGTCAATTCGACCGCGTCGATGAACGTGTCTTCGATCGACGTCAGCAGCGGCTCCTCTTCCTCACTGCCAAATCCGTTTTCGTCCGGCGACTTCATCGGCAGGACCATCCACAGCAGCAGCGGACGATCGGGATCGGGGACCGACTCGGCGATGCCAAGATCCACCAGGATCGCCGCCGGTTCTTCGTCCACGGGGGCGAAGTACATTTCCCATTTGTCTGACATCTCGAAAACCTTCATGGATTGGGGCATGGGCCGAAGACGTCGTCTGCGACCGCCTGGATTGGGCCGTTCGGTAGGCAATGTTGGGCGGTGTCGAGTCGGCGGCGTTCCTCCCCGGCTCCATTTGCCGATGCGGTTTATACCGTAGTCCGGGCCGTGCGGCGAGTACACGAAGTCGGGTGTCAACCGGGGACGATGCGGCAACCAGGGCCATCGCCATCTTTCAAGATCGGGTGAGGTCAATTCGAGCCGCGTCCGTGAGGAAGCGGAAATTTGGCCGAAGTCCCGCTTCCACACGGGCGCGGCTCGAAATCACAGACTAACCCTTCAATTTCCCAATGGCCCTGGGAACGATGCGGCAGCCGGTTGCAGTGCCGCAACATTCCGGCGACGATCCGTACGACCATGAGTTCCACTTCAACCGCCGTGGCTTCGTTATCCATCGCGCACCCGGTGCGACAGATCGAACTGCGCGGGGTGCGGGTTCACAACCTGAAGCAGATTGATCTGGATGTGCCGCTGGGCCAGTTCGTCGTGCTCTGCGGAGTCAGCGGCTCGGGCAAGAGCAGCCTCGCGTTCGACACGATCTTCGCCGAAGGACAACGCCGCTACATCGAAAGCTTCTCTGCCTCCGCCCGGCAATACTTGGAACGGATCGAGCGGCCGAACGCCGATCGAATCGCACATGTCCCGCCGGCGATCGCGATCCGAACCGATGCCACCACGCGCGCGTTCTCCGCCGGGGCGACTGTCGCCTCGCTGGCGGAAATCGACACCGGCCTGCGGCGGCTGTTCGCGCGCATCGGACATGTCATCTGTCCCGGCTGCGGTGGTGAAGTGCGATCGCACTCTGCCGGCGATATGGTCCATGCCGTCAGTCAACTCACGGCGGGAACCCGGTTTCAACTCTGCTTCACGCCGCCGCCCGACGACGAATCCATCGGTCCGGCCGCGTGGCTGGCCCGCGGCTTTTCGCGAGGCATCGTCGCGGGTCGAACGCGGTCGCTCGATGAATTGCCGAGCGGTGTCTTGCGGAGCAGTGTCTTGCCGAACGGTGTCGATCCCCATTCACTCTGGATCGTGGCCGATCGACTGGTGGCCGGCAAAGCGACCAACGAGCGGATCGC
Source organism: Schlesneria sp. (assembly GCA_043732205.1). Classification (GTDB taxonomy): domain Bacteria; phylum Planctomycetota; class Planctomycetia; order Planctomycetales; family Planctomycetaceae; genus Schlesneria. Next base: position 8,961 of record JAYTIB010000632.1, read on the forward strand.
CGAAAGCGCCGACTCCGCACTCCGCGAGGGCAACGGTCGCTGCGTCCTGTTGATCGATGCGAAGCCGTCTGCGGCAGCGGCGACCGATCCAGAGCATGCCTGCACTGTGGACGATCATGTCTGGCAAGTCTCTCGCTTCAGCCGGCACTGGGAGTGTGCCGCGTGTCAGCGGGACTTCCTGCCGCCCGAGATCCGGCTGTTCGATCCGGACTTCGGCGGCGGATGCCCGGCCTGCCGTGAGTCCAAGTCGCACTCCACCGAAGCACCGTGCGCTGTCTGTCACGGAACGCGGTTGTGTGCGGAAGCTCTGGCCGTGCGAATCGGCGGGCGGCACCTGGCGGATATTCTGCGCCTGACCGTGGAGCAGGCAATGGATCTGTGCCACGCGTATTCACACGATCTCACAGCGACCGAGCAATCATTGTCGCATCTCGTGCGGGACGACATTCAGCGGCGACTGGGATTCGTGGCCGAACTGGGATTGGGACATCTCACCCTGTTGCGGTCGGCCCGGTCACTGTCTGGAGGACAAATCCGGCGTTTGATGCTGGCAGCGGCGATCGGCTCGCGCATCACCGGAACGCTCTGCCTGATCGATGAACCGTCCGCGGGATTGCATCCCACCGAGATCCCGTTGGTGATCCGCGCCGTGCGACGATTGATCGGCCAGCGCAACAGTGTGATCGTCGTCGATCACGCCCCCGAGATCATCCGGGCGGCCGACCATGTGATCGACCTCGGTCCCGGCGCCGGCCCGCTGGGAGGCTCGGTCGTCTTCGCGGGACGCCCCGAACATCTTCCGTCCGTCGACGCATCGGCCACCGGTCGCGCACTTCGAGCAGAACGAGCTCCCGAACCAAATCCGCGTGTACCGCACCAACCAACCGACTGGCTGACGCTGAGCCACATCACGCATCGCAACCTGCACGATCTGGCCGTGCGAATTCCGCTCGGTGTCCTGTGCGTGGTGAGCGGCCCCGGTGGCAGTGGCAAGACGTC
>JAYTIB010000633.1:0-3859 GCA_043732205.1 Schlesneria sp.
TCGGTTTCGGGGAGCGGGAACAACATGGACATCAGCGTCGAGCCCTGCGACGTGCTGGATCCGGCGGCGGTGTTCGACCCCGACTCGATCTATCCCGCCGGAGCGGAACCCGCCGGTCGGCTCCGGACGTTCACATTTCTGCCGACTAAGTTCAGTCACTGAATGCCGGGCGCGAACTGACAGCGGAGAAGGTTTTCCGCACTCCAATTTCCGCCTCGCCAACAAACAAGCCGCCCGAGATGAAAATCTCGGGCGGCTTGCGGTGTTTTATGCCTCACGCGGCCGTCAGTGAGACGATTTCGTTTAACCGCGTGGAGTACTGCGGGCGGACTATTCCACCGTCACGCTCTTGGCCAGGTTGCGGGGTCGATCGACATTGCAGCCACGCAGGATCGCGATGTGGTACGCCAGCAACTGCAGCGGGATCGACGTCACCAGCGGCTGCAGGTATTCGTCGACGTCGGGCACATAGATCACGTCGTCGGCCAGTTGGGCGATCTTGTCGTCACTCTCGCAGGCGATGGCGATCACCGGACCGCGGCGGGCGCGCACCTCTTCGAGATTGCTCATCACCTTGGGATAGATCTGGCACTTCGGTGCGATGAACACGCTGGGTGTGTCCTCGTCGATCAGGGCGATCGGCCCGTGTTTCATTTCGGCGGCGGGATAACCTTCGGCGTGGATGTAGCTGATTTCCTTCAGCTTCAAGGCCCCTTCCAGCGCGACCGGGAAGTTGTACAGTCGTCCCAGGTACAGGAAGTTTTCGGCCGTGTAGTACTTGCGGGCCACTTCCTTCACGGCTTCGTTGCATTCCAGCGTCTTGCGGATCTTGTCGGGCATTTCCCGCAGATGGCCGATGATCCGCTGGCCGGTGGGATACGACAGGTGCCGCATCCGGCCCATGAACAATGCCAGCAGGGTCAGCACGGTCACCTGCGACGTGAACGCCTTGGTTGAAGCGACGCCGATTTCCGGACCGGCGTGCAGATAGATCCCGCCATCCGCCTCGCGCGCGATCGATGAGCCCACGGTGTTGCAGATGGCCAGCGTGGGATGGCCCTTGCGCTTGCATTCGCGCATCGCCGCCAGCGTGTCCGCCGTTTCACCGCTTTGAGTGATCGCGAAGACCATCGTCCGGTCCGACATCGGCGGATTGCGGTAGCGCAGCTCGCTGGCATACTCGACTTCCACGGGAATCCGAGCGAATTCTTCCAGCAGGTACTCGCCCACCATCCCCGCATGCCAGCTCGTCCCGCAGGCGGTCAGCACGATGCGATCGACCCGGCTGAGTGTTTGCGGGTCCATGTTGAGACCGCCGAACTTCGCCGTCGCCTCGTCGTCGTCCAGGCGGCCGCGGAGCGCGTTTTCAATCGACTGCGGCTGCTCGAAGATCTCCTTGAGCATGTGGTGCTCGAAGTCGCCCAGATCCGTGTCTTGCGTCGTCTGATCGAGCACCTTGATGGACGGAGTCTGCGCCCCGGTGTGCAGATGCTTCAACTGAAAATCGGTGGCCGTGAGAATCGCGACTTCGTGATCGTTCAGGTAAACGATCTCGTCGGTATGCCCGACGAGCGGGCTGGCATCGCTCGCCAGGAAGTGCTCGCCGCGGCCGATTCCCACCACCAGCGGACTTCCCAGTCGCGCGGCGATCAGCATGTCGGGAACGTCACGGAATAAGATCCCCAGGCCGTAAGTTCCCTTGACCCGTTTGACCGCGGCTTCCACGGCACGCAGGCAGGTTTGCGCGCTGGTCGGGTCGGCCCCGAGTTTCACTTCCTCTTCGAGATGATGCGCGATCAGATGCGCCGCGACCTCGGTATCGGTCGCCGATCGGAAGACATAGCCCATTTCCTGCAACTGGTTCCGCAGCGCAGCGTAGTTCTCGATCACGCCGTTATGCACCACGACGACTTCGCCATTGCCGCCGGTATGCGGGTGCGAGTTGACGTCGCTGGGTTCGCCGTGCGTCGCCCAGCGCGTGTGCCCGATACCCGTCGTCCCGGTCACCGGCTGCTGCTTGACCAGTTCGGCAAGCTGCCCGACCCGGCCGGTCTTCTTGCGAATGACGATCTGGTCACCGTTCTGCAGCGCCACACCGGCGCTGTCGTAACCCCGGTATTCCAGGCGAAACAGGCCCTCGATGAGATAGTCATACGCTTGCTTCGGCCCGACATATCCGACAATTCCGCACACGGTGGAATCTCCAAGAATGACAAGATGTGACGTGAATGATCGAAGGGAAAACGAACGCCCGACAGGGTGTGCCGAAACCGGCCCGGCCACGTTCCGGCTCGGTGGTTTGGTGCCTGGCAAACGGTCCCGACAGACAAACCGCGCGGGCTATAGCAGAGAATTGGCCAATCGGTCAACGCGAAGTTTCGTCGAAAAAGGTGGGAGGGTGGAGGGCGGAAGGAGGCAATGCCACCTAAACCCACAGCGCTAACCTGACAGCGGAACTGATTGTCATTTCAGCCCGGAGGGCGGCAGATGGTAGCCCACGGCGCAAGCCGTGGGTTGAGTGGCTCCGATTTTCCCTGAGCCCGGAGGGCGATACTTCGATGACCCTTCCACGTCCTTCGATGTGTCGCCCTCCGGGCTGATCACGCGTGCCGCACGATCCCCACGGCTCACGCCGTGGGCTACCATCTGCCGCCCTCCGGGCTGAAGCATGCTCGTCCGCCTTCAGTCGCGAAATGGCCAAGTTGGCGCTGTTGGCCCAACCGCCACTTCTCACTTTTCACTCGCTCCGCCTTCCTCCTTCCGCCTTCCTCCTTCATCCGCTCCAACCGGCACACGAGGAATCCTCTTTCTTCCCGAACCGGCATGTTTCCGTTTTGCAACACGGCCATTCGTGACCTAGGTTTGCAGAGGACTGCTGTCGGGTCGTCGGTTGCCCCGACAGATTCCCACAGCGGCGGCGATTTCAAAGGAGTCTCATTCAAGATGGCTGCACCAACTTTTGCCCCGACACGCGGCCGTGGCGCCTCGTCGGAACTGGATTTCGAAAGCCTCAAGCGCCTGATTCACGGCAAGCTGGTCGAGAAGCTCGACCTGTCTCGCGTCGGTGACCTGCAGGGCGAGACCCTGCGGCGCGAGATCCGGCTGGTCGTGGAACATCTGTGCGACACCGAGAACCCGCTGCTCAACCGTTCCGAACGCGAACGGCTGGTGGAAGAGGTTCTCGACGAAACGTTCGGCTACGGTCCGCTGGAGATCCTGCTCAAGGAGCAGGGTGTGGCGGACATCATGATCAACGGTCCGAAGAATGTGTTCATCGAAAAGAACGGACGCATTCAGAGGTCCGAAGTGACCTTCCGCGACAACGCGCACCTGATGCAGATCCTCGACCGCATCGTGTCGCGTGTCGGACGCCGCATCGACGAGACGTCGCCGATGGTCGACGCCCGTCTGGCCGACGGCTCCCGTGTGAACGCGATCATCCCGCCCCTGGCACTCGACGGCCCGTCACTGACGATTCGCCGGTTCGGATCGAAGCCGCTCGGCTTGGAAGACCTGCTGAAATTCGGGGCCTTCACCCCCGAGATCGCGTTGCTGCTCGAAGGGGCGATCAAGGCCCGGTTGAACATCATCATCAGCGGCGGTACTGGCTCCGGTAAGACGACGCTGCTGAACACACTCTCGAGCTTCATTCAGAACGATCATCGCGTGATCACGATCGAAGACGCGGCCGAATTGCAGTTGCAGCAACCGCACGTTTTGCGACTGGAAACCCGGCCGGCCAACATCGAAGGCAAGGGCCGCGTGACCGCCACCGACTTGGTGAAGAACGCCCTGCGAATGCGTCCCGACCGGATCGTGATCGGCGAGTGCCGCGGTGCCGAGTCGCTCGACATGCTGC
>JAYTIB010000634.1:0-3859 GCA_043732205.1 Schlesneria sp.
CATCTGCGATTGGACCTTCGGCACGATGTACGCCATCCACATGGAGCCGTCCGGCTCCAGCTACAAAGCGACGAAGGAAGAGTTCGTCTCGCGCACGCCGCTGCCGCTGACCGACTGCACCGTCGGGCAGGACGGAGCCTTGTACTTCACCATCGGCGGCCGAGGCGCCCAGTCCGAGTTGTTCCGAGTCACCTACGTCGGCAAGGATGACACCAAGCCGGTTGATGCCAAGAATCACTCGCGTGCCGAGCAATTCCGAAACGACGAGCAAAGCCGCGACCTTCGGCACATCATCGAGGGTCATCACATCAGTGAAGTCAGTGAAAGCACCGCAACCGAGGCAGTGAAGTTTTTGATTACTTTTCTCGGTGTTGAGGATCGCCAAATCAGTTACGCTGCGAGAGTCGCACTCGAGCGCGTGCCGCCGAAAATGTGGCAAGACAGTATCTTTGAACTCGCTGAGTTAGAAGCGAAAAACAAAGACCGGTGGTATGTAAACAAAATCATCGCTGGCTGTGTGGGCTTGGCACGTCAGGCGGAACCGGCACTCTTGCCGAGAATTCTCGCAGCCCTCGGCACGCTCGATTTCGAGAAGCTCAACGAAGGCCAACAACTCGATCTGCTGAGGGCGTACCAACTCACATTGCTTCGCCTCGGCAATCCTGACAAGGAAACGTGCGCCGCGCTCGCCAAAAAGTTTGACGATTTGTTCCCACGCAAGAACGATCTGTTCCCGCAGAAGTCGGACTTCGTCAACCGCGAGCTGTCGATCCTGATGATTCACTTCCAGTCACCGGGAGCCGTCCAACAATTGGTGCCGGTGCTGGCTCGGGAACGAGTCGCCTCGCAGGAGGCGATCGGCGCGTTGCTCGAACGGAACAAGGGCTACGGCGGCACGATCGCCGCGATGCTCGCCAACCAGCCCGATCAGATGCAGTACCACTACGCCTTCCACCTGCGGAACCTGAAGACCGGCTGGACGTTGGAGGATCGCAAGACGTACTTCGCGTGGTTCGACAAGGCCCGCCAGTGGTCGGGCGGCGCGAGCTATCCCAAGTTCCTCAACAACATCGACAACGAAGCCTTCGCTTCGATGACCGATGCCGAACGCCTGAAGATCGAAGCGAGCGGTGCCCGCAAACCGTATGTCATCCCGGAACTCCCGAAGGCCAAGGGGCCGGGCCGCGAGTACTCGCTGGACGAGCTCCTCGCGCTGTCCGCCGACAAGATGAAGGGCCGCGATTTCAAGAACGGCCAGAAGATGTACGGTGCCGCCCGCTGCATCGTCTGCCACCGCTTCGGCGGTGACGGCGGAGCCACGGGACCAGACCTCACTCAACTGGCGGGCCGCTTCAATTTGAAAGACATGGCCGAAGCAATCGTCGATCCGAGCAAGGTCGTTTCCGACCAGTTCAAGGCGACGATCATCGAGACCAAGGACGGCAAGTCGTACACCGGCCAACTGATCGGCGACACGAAGGAGAGCATCACGCTGCTGATCGACCCCGAGAACGCGACCAAGACGGTCGAAATCAAGAAGTCCAACATCGAGGAGCAACTGCCATCCGCCACCTCGCTGATGCCCAAAGACCTGCTGAAGACGCTCAATGAAGACGAGGCTTTGGATCTGCTGGCCTACCTGATGTCGCGCGGAAACCCCGGCGACCCGATGTTCCGCAAATAGCATTCAAAAAGGACCAAGCCCTGAAAGTCGTCATTCGCCTGTCGGCAGCGGAAGAACTCAAGGCGCTCCCGATCATGTTGCGTCATTCGTCCGGGTCGATCTTGCCGAACCGCACGTATGTCATCAGAGAGGCAGCGGCAAGAACACTGCGTGGTGCCGGCGTTCGGTTCGTCGAATTGAGCCGTGAATCAAACGTCCCCGTGCTCGAAGGAGCGGCCGCTGGTGAAAGAATATGACCTGTACCTGCCCCTGACGGACAAAGGTGGCCAGCCCTTTGGAGTGCGGTGGCTCGACACCGCTTTGGCATTTTCTCCGCCGCCGGAGGCTTTCGCCGCGACCCGCGTTGGCGATCGAGAGAATTCCAAAATTCCAAAGCGGTGTCGAGCCACCGCACTCCAAAGAAAAACAGAGCCTTCATTGACGCGATGCCGCGAGACGGGACTCGATCCACTCGTGATCCGGGGGATCGACGGGAACTCGCGGCGGCTGCGCATACGGGAGCGAACGGTGATATCGTCCGCGCGTATAGGCCTCGTCGAACACGGTCGCGATGTTGAACATGAGATCGGGGTCGGACAACTTGAGCGGGATGCGAATTGTGGGCAGCGGCGACCGCATCGACCAGGCGTAGACATCGCTATTGGGACGCCGCTCCCAGCGTGAAACGAAGGCGAAATGATCGCCCGGCGGAAGGGGCCGCTTCACCGGCAGGCGGTGTCCCGCCCGCAACAGATCCAACTCGACGAGATGCACCTGCTGCCGCAGGATGGCCGAGCGCTTGGCGAGGTAGTCCCACCGACCGGTATCGACCTTGTTGGTCGGCGACAGCAGTTCGAGCACCGTCACGAGCGTTCGGTCGGGACGATGCAGGATCTTCAAATAGGACTCGACCTCCTCGTCGGGGTATTCGAGTGGAATACTGACCGGTTCGAGCGTGGCGACTCCGGACGTTTCGAGCGCGACATTCGACAGCGGATAGCCCTGTGAGATCGCCAGATCCGGACGGATCAGCTTGATCGAATCGCCCGGAATCTCGACCAGATTGACACGTTCATCGACGCGGACTTCGTAGTTGTCGGGCAGTGACTCGGCAATGGCATCTCGCCAGTAGATGTTGAAGCTCTGGTGAAAGTCCTGCCAGAAGGCGGGGTCTTCCAGGTACGGGTCCATGCCGGGGAAGGGACATTTCATGACGGATTCCCATCAAGGGGTGGCGCCTCGCTGACAACGCGGCCGGAAGCCGGTCGCCTCTTCCCCGACAGTGTGGGGGACGACGCGCAGCCTGTCCAGATGAGATCACCCGGCATCCGCCGCGTTGCGGCCCTGATCGGTGACAGGTGTTGCTCACCAGTCTTTCGGCGTCCTGTGGAAACCCGAACGCCAAGACCTGTGCAGGCAGGTGAATCACCGACGGGGATCGGTTCGCTTTTGGACTGCGGAGATTCATCACCGCTTTCATTTCTCGCCCCGGTTTTGCCCGTCACGAACCACACGGACTTTTTGGAGGACCGGCGCGCCAAGTGCTTTTGCAATGTCACGGCCGAATCCACCGGCAAAACATGGCGGGATCTGTGATGAAAGGAAGCAGTCGTGCTGGAAACTTGGGCTCTCTACTCGACGGAATTGACGGACGAAGAACGCGAGCTCGGTTTCGAGCTGGTCGAGATCCAGAATCCCGACTCGCAACTCGCGGACCACACAGGTTGCTTCCAGGCGGTCGCGCACCGGTTCAGTGAGTTCGACCAGATCGTCAAGATGAACGTTCCGATGATTGGCGGGAACAGCTACCGTCACGAACGCCTGCGCGCGGAACACCACGAAGAACTCCAATGGGTTCCCGCGGGAGCCATCGTGTTCCCGACCGCGGCGCAGGCGCTGGATTCCATCGGCACCCGCGCCAGACAGATGCAACTGTGCCACTGAACTCTCGATGATCGCTCCGAAGCGACGCCACCGTTCAACGCGTCGGTCCCGATACCCCGCGGTCTGATTCGAGACGTTTAACCGCTACGCCAACGGCGTGCGTCCGATCAACGGTTGACCCACTTCCGCTCCCACGCCGTTGGCGTGGGGGCTAAGGATCGGCGCAGAAATAATAGTCGTGGTTCGCTCCGCGAACCAACGTTGGATCGCGGAGCGATCCACGACTATCGCGACAGTTATTCATGCGCCGGT
>JAYTIB010000635.1:0-9947 GCA_043732205.1 Schlesneria sp.
CCAACGAAACGAACTCGCCCGAGCCTCACGCTACGAATCCCGTAACATCCTCCCGCCACTCAAGAACCGCCTCAGAACCTAAACCGGACAGTAGAACTAGGGAATGTTTGGTTATAGGGAAACATCGTTCCTACGTTCCTATCGTTCCTACTTCATTCGTCCGCCTTCAATGCGATGCCGAGATACCATCGAACCATGCTGTGTCTGTCCTCGAATCCGTTGTCCTTCAACCACGTGCCAACGAGTCGCCGGTTTGGGAGATTGTCCCCCGATTCGTCGCACCATGTTTCGAGAGCATCGAACAGCGTCGAGAACTTCACGCGATACGCTTGTCCGGTCAGACAGCATTCATTGACGAACCGTCCGAGCGTGTCGTTCTCGCTGCGATATTCCGCAGTTGCTGCCCGGACGGATTCAGGGATTCGCAGTCCGCCGCGTTGCCAGTCGAGACAACCTTGGACGGCCCAATTCAGGATTCCTTCAGCTTCAAGCCTCAATTTGGATGGCAAATTCTTGTTTTGAATGAGTTCTGGCGGTCCTTTTTCGCCTTTTTCCGGGTTCCAAAACGTTTTTGAGAAGGGAATCAGCACGAGCCGCCGCCAGATGGCATGGTCCCCGCCTTTGACCTCGGGTTTGTGGTTTGTGCAGAGCGCGAACTTGTGTGTTGGGTCGAACTGCCAGAAGTCTTCCCGCATCCGCCGCGCCCGGATCTTGTCGCCGCCGGTGAGCGACTTCACGAGCGATTCCGCGAGCCGTGCCGCTGTGATTTCTGCCGCATCCGCGCCGGTCGTGGCGCGGACGGGAATCACAATCACGTTGCAACCCGTGAAGACTCGGGCGAACTTCTTCGCTAACTTCGCGCCGGGCAGTCCCACCGCCAGGAATCCGCTTCCGTGCAATGCCGCCGCACCCTTCACTCCCTCGACGATGTAGACCGTGTCGCCTTCCTTCGGCTAGGTCGCGACGAACAGCCCCACGGGTTGCCCCTTGGCGGACATACCCTTTTCAAACTCAGGCGAAATCAACGCCAGGTCGAAGGATGAACATTGCTTTTGAAACTGGTCGAACATCGGGACGCGCGCGACTTCGAGCTTGCCGCGATTGTCGGGCTTCGCACCGAACGCCCGGAACGACTCAAGAGGCATCCGCTTCGCCCGTGCCACATCTGCGACGATGTCCGCGGGCTTCGGTTCGCCCCCTTCGATGCCGAGAAACCCGGCCACGGCCTTGAGCGTCTCAGGGAACGTCCAATCGTTCCGCCACGCAAGCGAAGACAGACCGTCCCTGTTCTTTTCGTTGTGGCATTGGTTACAGAGCACGCCCCCGGTTTCGTCCACATCATCGAACGCGCGGAATCGATCGGTCCCTTGGCATTTCGGGCAGGGTTGATGCCGCCCGTCGAGTTCGTCGCCGTTGAACCCGTGCGCCGCGAGAACGTCCCGCCATCGACCACGAGCCGCGGCCTTCACGTCGTCAACACTGAGATGTCCGTTCGCCGTTGCGGTCATTCGTGGCCCCCGCTTCCGAGCAACGCCGCAAGGTTCGCCGTTGCCGTGACGAGCGACTGCCACTCATCCAGATTGCGTTGCGAAGCCGCGAGCAATCCCGCGTCGAGTTGTTCGATGCCAGTCGCGATGGAAAGAATCATCGCGTTGTGATGCCGAACGTGTGCGAAGGCTTCGCTGCGTAGTTCGATGATCTTTGCGAGGTTGAATCCGCCGCCATTGTTGGTCGCTGTCGCCGTGGTCACAATCGTTCGTCCCCGGATCTTGCCCGGTACGGCCTGCCAGCCTGCCGGGCTTTCTTGTTTCAGGTCGATGCTTCAGTCCGATGTGCCGCCAGGTACGCGAGCAGATCGGCCCGCTGATATCGAATTCGCCGCCCGACGATGTGGCTTGCCGCGATGCGTCCGCGAAGCCGCTCGTCGCGCAGTTGATGCGGTTCCAACCCAAGCAATCGAGCCGCTTCCCGTTCGTCAAACGCGAGCTTGTCGCCGAGTGCCGCGTCATCGTCGCGGATGCGTGCCATCACTTCCGAGACGGTCGCCGCGATGATGGGCGCGAGTTCGGCGGGGTCGATGGTCACTTGCACGATGCCGCCTCGCTTTCGCTGGCGGGCTTCCGTGTCCCTTGAATCTGCCGAGCGGTCCGCAGTAGGACGCGAAGTTTGCGGGTCTTCTCTTCCGAATCCCGCAACCGCTGCTCAAGCGTTTGTACGCTCGGGATGACACTGAGCGGGTCGTAGTCTGGTGCCATGAAAATACCTCTGAATCGTGTGAACGAGACAGAGGCATTGAATCGAGCCGCTGGCGTCAAATCGCCGTCAAGAAAGCGTCACTTTTGCTTTTGTGGACGTTTGCTCATTTGAGAGATGCGAAGGGACTTGTCGAACTGGTCAACCAGGAATCCATTCCTGCCGAACTTTCCCTTCAGTGCCTTCTCGATGCCATCGACTGAATTCTTGTAGGGAACCTGCCAGCCTATCTCGGGATCGCTCGCAATGTCCGCAATTGCTTGTTCGCCGTGGCCTTCAATGAGCCGTTCCACAACCCGCCGTTGTTTGCCTTTGAGCTTGAGTGTCGCGATGAGCGCCGAGACAGTCGCAAGCCAAACGGGTTTCGCGTCCGCGGGCGCAGGCAACTCGCCAGCGCAGGCGGATTCAAACGTCTGTGCCGCCACGATTGCCGCGTTCAAGTCGTGAACCGCTGGCATTTCAAATATGCCCGCCAGTTTGTCGTCAGGGTGAACGTCCCGGCATGCGCAAAGCAACCGCGTCCGAGCCGCGTTGAGTTCGTCCAGCCGCCTGATGATGCCGATTCCAGACGGCATCAGAGCCGCCACGGAATGAGCCGCGTTCAGCAGTCGCCGAAACTCGCTTATGGCGTCCCGTGGTTCGCATCGGTCCACGGTTGCCGCGAGAGTATCGTAGTCCCTCGCATCGAGTGCCTTCCCGAGTTCATCACGTTCCCTTCCCGCCAGTTGAATCAACGCCCGCAAGGTGTTCATGTTTCCAGCCTCCCGGTTGGCGGTCCCGATGTAGAAAACCACGAGGCGAGCAGTCGGGAAACTGCGGTTCGGGTGGCATGCCCTAGCCTCGGGTTGTTTCATTCCTGTTTCATGTCCGTTTCATTTCCAGAGCACGAAAACGGGTTCTCAGTTCTTGCTATGCCGCCGATGCGGTCTCGCGAATTGCACTAGGAAACAGCCTATTTCGGAACTGGGGACGTAGTCTTCTGTCGTATGACGTAGCCTATAGGGTAGACTTTTAATCCGTAGTTCCTGGGTTCGAGTCCCAGCGCACTCAGTTGTTTCAGGCGTCCGCAATCGTCGTCAGCCGTTCGCAAAGCCCTTGTTGTCAGGGGCTTGTTTGTTTCCCCGGCCGGGCGAATCAGGGGCGACGTTTCCTCAGCCGTCATCAATGGATGGCATCGAAAATCACGGGTTGGTGCCAAATTGGGGCCAGAGGCGGGGCCAGTGAAACGGCCTTCAAGTCGAATCGCGCCATCGGCTCCCGTCGAATCGATCGGAAAAGCGAGCCTCGATTGGGGGGCCAGTGACGGCAGTCATCTACAGCCGCGTTCAGATCGACCAAGCGGGTGCGCGAGTAGCGGTCCATCGTCAACGTGATCGTCGAATGCCGGGCCAACTGCTGCGCGACTTCCCTGCCTGTAAGTCCACCGTCCGCACGATGCGCTCTTGAAGATCCACCGGAAGCCGGCCGAGGGACTTCGCGGCCGACGGTTTCAATTCGATCGTGAAGCGTTGCGTCGTCCTGTCATTTCATTCCCAGCCGGGCCTTGATGTCCGCCAGCGGAACCGATCCCTTTTCCTTGCGGGCCTTCTTGGCGGCCTTGAGATCGGCTTCCTCTTCCAGAGTCTCCAGCAGCCGCAAATCTTCCATCGACACCAGCGCCGCCACGCCCGTGCCCCGCCGCGCCAGCACGATCCGCTCACCCGAATCCGCCACCCGGTTGAGCGCGTCCGCCAGATTGTCCCGAATGTCCTTGATCCCGATTTGTGTCATGACTGCCCCCGTGCTTGGAAACCGACTTGCCGCTGATGCGCGGCATCGGCATGACGTCGCGGAAAGACAAGTTTCGTCCCCACGGGACGAAATCACACGGGGCGTCAGTCGCAAACATCCTCAGTGTACGGCCGCAGGAACGCATCGGGGGAGATGATCTCGTAGAGCATCTCGATCTCCTTGTACTCCTTGAAGATCTCCTTGTACTCCTTGAAGAACTCCTTGCGGCGTTCCTTGTCGCGGAAGTGCTCGATCAGGTTGTCCACGTCTTTGTCATCGAAGTTTCGCGTGATGAGAGCCAGGTAAGGGGCTGTGCATGATCAAGATCCGAGAGATCTGAAAGTAACCCGAAGCGTGAGTTTTGAAGTTGCGCTGTTTTAGATTTACGCCCCAACGGGGCAGCCCTATGTTAGCCCAGGGCAAGCGACCATCGGGAGCGCCGCCCTGGGTGGCGACCGTCACAGATTTTGGAGCCCTGAAGGGGCGGCCCTTTGTCCATCGAATGAATAGTGCCGCCCCTTCAGGGCTTCGTATTCCCGACAATCCGCAAACCCAGGGCGTTGCCCTGGGCTGGCATAACATCGCCCCTTTGGGGCTGAAATCCCAAAAGGCGCAACTTCAAAAAGCGTGAGCGAGGGCGGACGCTCCACGGTCTCATCGATTTGGGATCACCGCCGCTCGAAATGTCCGCCCTCGCTCACGCTTCGGGTTACTTGAGCACCGACGCCAACTCTCGGAAGTAGAAAATGCACAGCCCCTAAGGATCGGCGCAGAAATTACTGTGTCCGCCCGCAGCCGCGCCCATTCACCGATCAACGCTCCCTCGGCCTCTTTGTATTTTGGATTGAAGGCCAGCACCTGCGCATGCACCAAGTCCCCAATATAAGGCGACGCCGTGCGTGCGGGATCCGCCGGCGTCGCGCCATCGGGATCGAAGCCGCGTCGCCGCTCGGCCTCGGCGCGAAACACGTAGGTCCAGCCGATTTGCTGCGCGTAGGCAATGATGCGGGCTTGAACTGTCTTGTGTTCGCCGGGCGTGGGCATGGGAAAGCTCTTCAGAAGTGTGGATCGGGATTACTCGTGGCGGTGGCGGCCAACGCCTCAAGTTTCGTCAGCCAAGCGCTGAAATGCGGGCATTGCTCGCGGATCGTCGCAAGACCAATCTTCTCGGCGATCGTGGGACCGTGGAGTCGCTTTTGAAAAACGAGTTTGGACCCGAACTTCTCCTCGCACAGTCGCTCGATCCGCGCGGACGGGCTTGTGGCCGGAGAGTCGTTGATCTCTTCGGGGGAGCCATAGTCATCACGCACGGCTTTCAGAGGTTTCGCCAGCACCGACTGACGAAGCACTTCAGCGATGGCTTCCGGCCGGGAGAACAACAGAGCTTCAAACTCATGCAGCGCCAAAAACGGGAGATAGCGGCTGTCGCCGAGATCAGCCTTCATCGCAGCTTCGACAAACGAGACTCGCGCTGCGGGTGCCGCCCCTGCGGGTGCCGCGCGACCGGGAAAATCTCGCCCCAATCCTTGGTAGTCCAACAGGGTTGAGACCAACGTGGCGGTGGGATCACGCAGCAGAAGATGGAGTTGCTTCCTGCATTCGCTGTAGCTGACAGTCCCGCCCTTTTTCGGCTGCGCTCCTGTTGTCCTCGTCTTGACAATGATGGGGATCAACACCAGCCCGCCGAGTTTCGGGACGAGCAGCTTCTTGATGAATTCTTCTTCCGTCTGGCCTTCGACCAGGATGAGCACGTTCTTCATCACGGACGACCTCCCAGCACGTTTTTCTCCCACAGCTCACCGATTCCATAGTCCTCCAACCACGCAGAAAGTGCCTCGGCATCTTGCGGTCGGAAGACCGACTGACCCGCGTCTCGATCGACAACAATGATGTCGTCCGCGCCCATTTGATTGACCAAGGTCACCGACTGTGTGGAGACAATCACCTGAGCCGACACAGACGCCGCCTTGAGAAGGTCGGCCAGAATGCCAATGGCGGCGGGATGCAGACCAAGTTCTGGTTCGTCAATGATGATGATGCCGGGCAAGTTGTCGACGGGCAGACTGAGCAGCGTCACCAGCGCCATGAATCGCAAGCTGCCGTCGGAAATCTGATGTGCCCCAAGCTCATAGACTGTTCCCTGTTCCCGCCATCGCAAGTCAATCACGCTGGGATTGAGCCGATCGGGTTCCAGCGAGAAATCCTCAAACAACGGTGCCCCCAATCGGATCGTGCTAACGATCACGTCATAGGTTTCCCGTCTTTGCTCCCGCAGGTAATACAACAGCGGAGCGAGATTGCCGCCGTGTTCGAATAAATAGCGATTATCATCCAGCCGCCACTTACTCCGCATGGGTGATGTCGGCGAGGTGTCATGAAATTGATGGACGCGCGCACTCGACAGCAATCCCCGCACTACGCGAACTTTGGCATCATTCCGCTGGGCCGGATCGTTGAGCAACGTCTTATCGACACCGACTCCCAGCGCCTTTCGATCCGGCGATGCGAATCCATCGCGGTGCCATGTCACGGTCTCATCCGTAAAAATCAGAGAGTTTTCGGAGGACTGAAACGAGAGCGTCAGGTCGTAGGTGTTGGTTCCGCCGTCAGTGCGAAAGGCGAGCGATGCCGTGATCTGCTTCGTCTGCTGACTCCCCTGATACAGCAACGAATTCGCATATCCCGCTCGTGCCACATAATCCTTCAGGGCGTTCGTCATCGTGAAGTTGAGCAGCTTGAAGAACGAAATCAGATTCGACTTTCCGGCCCCATTGGCGCCGATCAGCACATTGAGCGGCTTGAGTTCCAGATCGCGGAGTTCCCGGATCGACTTAAAGCCAGAAAGCGACATGCGCTGCAGTCTGTTCATGATCGTGACACCACTTTTCGAGTCGGTCTGAAGGAATACCTGTTTGTGCGGCAGATCATTCTAGCGTCGTCATCGCGGCCACGTCCTCCATGAGCGTTCGCCACGAAGTCGATGTGAGCGAGGCGGGATTCGGTTCGGGGTCAGTATTCGCCGAAGGCGTCGTAGCCACGTTCGCCAGAATGTGGGGGTTTCACCGGTTGGCCCACGTTCTGGCGAAACTGGCTACAGGCGGTTGCC
Organism: Schlesneria sp.; assembly: GCA_043732205.1. Classification (GTDB taxonomy): domain Bacteria; phylum Planctomycetota; class Planctomycetia; order Planctomycetales; family Planctomycetaceae; genus Schlesneria. The sequence continues at coordinate 7,130 of JAYTIB010000635.1, forward strand.
AAATTGCGGAGGCCGGGAGTTGATGCGGCGTGGTCAGGGCTGGGCGGCGTTCGGTTCGGGAACCGCCTGGGACAGAAGGGTCTCCACATCGAGGTCCGACACTCGAAGCTGCGCCGTCAGCAACTGGTGCAGCAGCGTCCGGAACAGCGACGTCAACGCCGAATGCTTGCGGCGGTGAATCGCCAGCTTGCGTTCCAATCGATCGACGTGTGAGACCATCTTCGCCTGCTCGTCGATGTCGGGCAGCGGCACCAGCACGCGTTTCAGAGTTCCAGTGTTGATGTTGAACTTGCCGTCGGCAGTCCGAATCGCGCGGCCACTGAGGAAGCTCCTTCCGCGCTCGGTCCGTGCATACTCGTTCAGGAAGCCTGGCAACAGACGGGCCGCGTCTGTGCGAACGCGAATCAGATAGGACGCGAAGTAGCAGTCAGGGAGCTCGCCACGGAACAGGGCACAGCAAACGTCCGCAGAGTGGCACAGAATCGAGCGACTCGGCCACCCGTCATTGTCTCGCGTCCGGGTCTTCGGCGGGGTTGACGCGCCACGTTCCGTCACCGCCCAGCTCCAAGACATGTTTGTGGTACTTGACGATCGTCAGGCGGTGGCTGACGCTGACGAGCGTCGCCCCGGATGCGTGCAGCATCTGATACAACGCCTCTTCGTTCTGCGAATCCAACGCGCTGGTGGCTTCGTCCAAGATGACGTAGCGGGGCTTGGCGAGCAGCACGCGGGCGAATGCCACGCGTTGTTGTTCGCCCAGCGACAGGATCTTTCCCCAGTCGGCCTCGACTTCCAGCCCGCCAAACCGTTCGCCCAGATCGGCAAGGTTGACTGTCTTGAGAACCTCGTTCAGTTCGTCCTCGGTCACGTTCTGCTTGTCGCTCGGATAGAGCAACTGACTGCGCAGCGTGCCGATGATCATGTAGGGGCGCTGCGGCAGGAAGAACATGTTCTGGAGCGGCGGGCGGACGATCGTGCCGCTGCCCGCATCCCACAGGCCGGCCACCGCGCGCAGCAGGGAACTCTTGCCGCCGCCGCTGGCACCGACGATCAACAGGCCCTCACCCGGCTTGATCTCCAGCGACAGGTCGACGACCAGCGTCCGTTCGTAGTCGGGTGTTTGCAGGGTGAGCTGTTCGATCGCCAGGCGGTCCTCCTCCACGGTCTTGATGACATCCCGGTCCTTGGACGGTTCCCGCGCCGACCCTTCCAACGACTTCGCGAACTTGTCCAACCGGCTCACCCCGGCGGCGAAGCGGCTGAGCGTGTCGAAGTTGTTCACGATGACGGTCAGTGCCGAGAAGATCACCGCGAAGGCCCCGGCGGCCTGCACGACCCGCCCCACTTCAAGCGTGCCCGACAGAACCTGCGGCGCGAGAATGATCCCCGGCATGATCAGCGTGACCGAGCTGTACGAGTACTGAAACAGGTTCAGGAACCACTGCCAGTTGATGATCTTGTTGAAGTTCTCATACGCCTCACCGAACCGGCGTTTGATGTTTTGAGACTCGGGCTCTTCACCGCGATAGAAGGCGATCGACTCGGCGTTCTCCCGCACGCGCACCAGGCTGAACCGGAAGTCGGCCTCGCGCCGCAACTGAAACAGGTTGAGCGCGACCAAGGACCTGCCGAACACGAGGCTCGTGATCAGTGTTCCCACGGTGGCATAGATCATCAGGAACAGGACCAGGGTTTTCGAAATCGACCACAGCACGCCGCTGAAGGCGATCAGTTGCAGGGCCGTTTCCACGAAGAGCAGCAGGTAGAAGATCGTCCGGAGCGTGAAGGTGTTGATGTCTTCCGCAATGCGCTGGTCGGGGTTGTCGATGTCGGCATTGAACGCCAGCTTATAGAACGCGGTGTTGCGGAAGTAGGTGTCAAGAAAGTTGTGAGTCAGCCAGCGCCGCCAGTAATTGACGAGCTTGTCCCGGACGAAGTAGTAAAACACGTAGAACGGAGCGGCGGCGGCGATGAGGCCGATCGTCTTGTAGATGGAGATCCAGTAACGGCCCGAGTCCTGGGAGGCGAGCGCGGAGGTGAACTCGCCCGACTGCTCGTTCAGAAAGACGGCGAACGCGGTGTTCCCCAACAACAGGCCGACCAGCAGTGCCAGCAGACCCCGCGCGATCCATTTTTCTTCGGAGAACCAGTACGGTTTGGCCATCGCCACAAATCGCGGCAGCTTCTGACGCCTCATTCGGAATCTAAACATGATGCTTCTTTCCTGTCCCCATTGGCTTCTTCAGAAAAACGGGGTGTTTAACAGCCTGTTGAAAAAGTGGCGCAGGGTGGGACCAGCGGCGCTTCGCCGCGCCGGCCCACCATGAAACAAAGCGATTAATGTTGGTGGGCCGGCGCTCGAAGCGAGCTTGTCCCACCCTACACGAGAGTTTTAACAGACTGTTAATGGTTCGGTGTGTCACCGCTCAGTGTGGGCCGCTGCCAGGCCCTGGTGACTTCGTTCGAGGGGGAGTCACCGAGACGGCATAAGGTGAGGGAACAATCCCGGAACCACACCGGATCGCATAGGCCTTCGTCAGTTCGGCCCCAAACAGAAAAATGTGGGCCGTGTAATAGTTCCACAGCAGCAGCACCACAAACGAAGCCGCTGCGCCATAGACCGATGTCGTTGCGGTCTGGCCCAGGTACAGGCCGATGAGCGATTTCCCCACCGTAAACAGCACCGACGTGACGGCGGCCCCGAACCACACGTCTCGCCAGGCGATCTCCGCGTCCGGCAGGAGTCGATAGATCATGGCGAACAGTCCCGTGATGACGCCGAACGAGACAATCCACTGAATGATGTGGGGGATGAGGC
>JAYTIB010000636.1:0-3852 GCA_043732205.1 Schlesneria sp.
TTCGAGACGATCCAGTTCCTCGGCCGCCGCGCGCATCAGCAGCCCGACTTCGTAATGGCCGGTGTGATACCCGAGCGCGATCGGCTTGCCGTCTTCGCCGCGAATGCCCCCCTGTGTGCTGAGGATCAGAAACTGCTTGCGCAGCAGTTGCCTGGGGTTCCAGCCCATCCCGGCATTCTGCGTCAGACCGAAGAGATCACCGCTGGGGGCGTTGAGCAACATCTCCTCCGTCAACGGCAATTCCCCCGGCGGGCCATCCCCTTTGGTGACGACCTCCCACAGCGTGGAATCGGCGGAATCGAGGAGTGAGTCGAGCGAGATCGGCATGAGGCGGGAATCCTGTGGCGGGCGGAGTTCAAGGGGCGCATCGGACTCCTTCGAGTCCGGAATTTGACTCTTTGAGTCAAGTTCGCGAAGGGATTGCAAAGTGCAAAGTGAAGAACGATCCGGTGTCTTACATTTTGCAATTCGCAATTTGCAATTATCAATTTGCAATTCTTGATTCTTCGATTCGTTGGTCTGAGGTGAAACCCTCGCTGGAGTCTTCGATTCAGCGAGCGGCAGTGCGCTCGATCCGACAGGCAGGAGTACACGTCCGACGATGATGCATGACCCGACATCAAAACGGCACGTCCCCGTCATTGAGGGGATCGAAATCTGTGGCGTCCGGAGTCCGGTCGTCCCCTTGCTTGCCGTAGTGGCTGTCGAATTCCGCCTTGCATTCCTCGCAGAATTCCGACGAGTCGAAGTTCATCGTATAGCCGATGCGGGGGAGTTCGGGGTGCGTGCCGTGTTCCGGCAGGATTTCATTCACGAGCAGCGTGTAACCGGACCGGGGGGTGAAGTGTTCGCACATGTGAAACGCCACGTTGTGCAGCGCCAGTTGCATCAGGATCGTGTTGAACAACCGGGCCACCTGCTCGTCGTCGAGCAAACTTTCGGGGGGCAACTGAATCGGCGGATCGAACAGCGACGACAGGGGGACATCCTTGTTGCCGTCGAAGACCTCGTCCCACTCCTTCCACACAGCCAGCGTGGCCTCGTCGGGTTCGGCACTCCAGGGGGGCGACGCTGCGCCCAGACTGGCGTCGAGATCCGGGGGGAAGAGGCCGAAGGGGTCATCTTCTTCGTCGACGTCGTCGGTTGGTCCGCGATTCCAAGGTTCGACGTCCGCGTCATCGGTTGGCTCGAACGAGACGCTCGGCGATCCCGGTTCGAACTGTTCGAGTTCGTCCCGCAAATTCTCAAGCTCGCCGTCGGCGTCGACTTCGTCCAACTCGTCTTCGGTGGGGAGATCGTCTTCGTCCACCTCGTCGCCGTCCTCGACATACACGATCACCGCGTCCTGCACCTCGACGACGGTGTGACCGTTCTGCCCGTACCACTCCAGGTACAGCCCCGATGCGAGATGATTCGCGGTCATTTTTCCGGGGACGCCGATTTGCATCCAGGCCAGCCGCAGTTCGTTGGCCTGGTCCTCGGTGAGGGGTGGTGAGTCCGCCGGCGGAAGCGAGTACGCCTCGAAGCGGATGTGAAGTCCCGCCAGATCCTCACTGCAATTCCCCGTCAGTTGCAGGACGATCGGCCGGTCGAAGTCACGCAGCGTCAGATAGCCGTGGACGGAGTTCTTCCGCGTGTTGACGATTTCACCACTGCGGATGTGGTCGGACAGATTCAATGTCATGGCATCACTCTCGGAGGCAGTGAGTCGTGTTGTGTGGTGTTGGCTGAATGCGGCAGAGATCGGGTCTGTGTCATCGTTCCGAAGTCTCCAGACTTCGGCCGCGTGTTGGTGTCGGCGGTGGCAGCATGGGAAACAGCGTCTTCATGTTGGCGTCGGTGAGTGGCGAGCCGTATTCGCACGGTTCGAAGGCTTCGACATACCGGATCTTCCGGCCCCGTTCCTCACCGTAGGTTTTCACGATCAGGTCGCGGTAGCGGTCGGCCAAGGGTCCGTTGAAACTCTGATAAAACTCTTTCAAGTACGCCCGCTGCCGCACTGGATCGGTGGGAAAGTCCTGCTCCTGGCACATCGTGTAGGGGAGCCAGTCATAGAACTGGCAGCGGTGACATTCCATCTGGTCGAGGATCGATTCGAGAACCGGCTCGACGTCGATCACCACGGTCGGCTCGAACGGAGCCGGCCGTTGAAAGTGGTCGGACAGATAGGCGATGACGGGATTGACCCGCAGCGCCGGCACTTCGGGGACGATGTGCGGCACGATGACCATGTATGCCGCATCGCAGACGAGCGTCGATGTGGCGCGGTGGTCCGGGTGATAGTCGTTCGGCCGGTGGGTCAGGATCAGATCCGGTTGGAAGCGGCGAATCAGACCGATCAATTCGAAGCGTGCTTCCAGCGTCGGCTGCAACCGTCCGTCGCGGTTGTTCAGCACGTCGTATTCGATCCCCATCAGCCGCGCGACGGCCTGCGCCTCGGCCTTGCGAGTCGCCGCCAACTCCGCGGGTTGCAACCGCTGGTGGCCGGCTTCGCCGTTGGTGACGCTGACGTATTTCACCTGGTGACCGGCCGCGCAGTACATGGCCGTCACGCCCCCCGCCTTGATTTCACAGTCATCCGGATGCGCGCCGATCACCAGAATGCGGAGCGGTGTCGTGGTGGTCATGATGAGCCTCGAAGGCGAATGAATTGCGTTCAGGTGAGCTGGGTGCCGTCAGGCCAATGGCACTGACATTAGCAACCCGACGCGTAAGTTGTGAAGTTGCGCCTTTTGGGATTTCAGCCCCAAAGGGGCGATGTTATGCCAGCCCAGGGCAACGCCCTGGGTTGGTGGTTTTCCGTGAATCTCAAGCCCTGAAGGGGCGACACTATTCATGCGAGAAACTTAGGGCCGCCCTTTCAGGGCTTTGATTTCTGTGACGCTCGGAACCCAGGGCGGCGCTCCCGCTGGTCGCTTGCCCTGGGCTGACTTGGGGCTGCCCCGTTGGGGCGTAAATCCAAAACAGCGCAACTTCAAAACGCGTAAGCGAGGGCGAGCGACAGGGACCGTTCCCTGCCATTCCCTCGCTTACGCTTCGGGTTACTTGGTTAAAATCTGTGCCATTGGCCTGACGGCACCTGGTTCACCTGTTTGGTTCTGTGAAACGACCGACCGCGTTGCATTCTGAGCGTCCCTCGCGAAAATGGAAGTCAGACGAACGCCTTTCACGAAAGAACCATCATGCAACTTCCCGTCTTGTCCGCCATCGAACCTGTGCCGGTCGAGGAAGATCCGCTCGATCTGATGGACGAGATCGACGCGCTGAAGAAGGAACAGGACGCGGTGATCCTGGCCCATTTTTATGTCGGCGGTGACCTGCAGGACATCGCCGACTTCACCGGTGACAGTCTGAAGCTGGCCCGCGACGCCACGCAGGTGCCGAACTCGACGATCGTCTTCTGCGGCGTCCACTTCATGGGGGAATCGGCCAAGATCCTGGCCCCCGAAAAGACGGTCCTGATGCCGGATTTGCAGGCGGGATGTTCGCTGGCGGAAAGCTGTCCGGCCGACCGGCTGGCGGCTTATCAGGCGGAACTGCGGGCGGGTGGTCATGACTTTCAGACGGTCGCCTACATCAACACGTCGGCGGCGGTGAAGTCGCTGTGCGACTGGATCGTGACCAGCGGCAACGCCCGCGAGATCATCGACCGAGTGCCGGCCGACAAGGAGATTCTGTTCGTCCCCGATCAGCATCTGGGCCGCTACCTGAGCACCGTCACCGGCCGGCCGATGATTCTGTGGCCGGGTTCGTGCATGGTCCACGAAGTCTTCAGCATCCAGGATCTGCTGCGGGCCAAGCGAAACAATCCCGGTTCGATCGTGCTCGCCCACCCGGAATGTCCGGAGAACA
>JAYTIB010000637.1:0-26667 GCA_043732205.1 Schlesneria sp.
TGGTGATGACCTCTTCGAGGATGTCCCACACCTCTTCGTCGCGCCGTTCGAGCATTCGCTTGGCGCTCTTGATCGTGTCGGCGTGGCCGAGTTCCTTCAGTCGCCGGATGATGAACGGCTGGTACAGTTCCAGCGCGATCTTCTTCGGCAAACCGCATTGGTGCAGGTCGAGATTCGGCCCCACGACGATGACGCTCCGTGCCGAATAGTCGACGCGCTTGCCGAGCAGGTTTTCGCGGAACCGACCCTGCTTGCCCTTGATCATGTCGGTCAGCGACTTCAGCGGCCGGTTCGACGAACCGAGCACCGGTCGCTTGCAGCGGTTGTTGTCGAACAGCGCATCGACCGACTGCTGCAGCATCCGCTTTTCGTTGCGGACGATGACTTCGGGCGCGTTCAAGTCGACCAGCTTCTTGAGCCGGTTGTTGCGGTTGATGATGCGGCGGTAGAGATCGTTCAGATCGCTGGTGGCGAAGTTTCCGGAATCGAGCAGGACCAGCGGGCGCAGGTCGGGCGGGATCACCGGGATGCAGTCCAGCACCATCCATTCAGGGCGGTTCTCGCTGTCGCGCAGGGCCTCGGCGATCTTCAGCCGCTTGATCAGTTCCTTCTTCTTTTGCTGGCTGGTGGTCTTGCGCAGCTCGATCCGCAGTTGATCGCACAACTGAATCAGGTTCAGGCCCATCAACAGACGTTTGACGGCTTCCGCGCCCATCTCGATGGTGAACGTCCCCTCGCCATACTTCGCCTTGGCCTGGCGGGCCTCTTCTTCGGTCAGCAACTGACCGGAGCGAAGTGGCGTGTCACCCGGATCGAGGACGATGTAGTCTTGGAAGTACACGACCTTCTCGAGCGCGGTCGTCTTGACGTTCAGCAGCGCGCCCAAGCGGCTGGGCATCGTCTTGAAGAACCAGATGTGAACGACGGGCGCCGCCAGTTCGATGTGCCCCATGCGCTTCCGGCGGACGCGGCTGTGCGTGACCTTCACACCGCAGCGGTCGCAGATCATCCCCTTGTACTTCATCCCGCGGTATTTTCCGCAGGCACATTCCCAGTCCTTCTCGGGTCCGAAAATGCGCTCGCAGAACAGGCCGTCACGCTCCGGCCGGTAGGTGCGGTAATTGATCGTCTCGGGCTTCTTGACCTCGCCAAACGACCAACTGCGGATGTCGTGCGGGCTGGCCAGACCGATCTTGATCGCGGAGTACTCATTGACACGGTCATACGAAGATTCAGCTACGCTCACGTGATTTCCTCCCCCGCTGGATGAGAACTGTCGCTCAGGAATTCGACTGGACAACCGTCGCCGGTCGCCGGATATGTTTATTCAAGGTTGGTCGGCAGGTGTACTGACAATCGCCCACAATTCACCGGCTCAAGTCTGGGTGATACTCGAATCGGCTCCAGCCGATGAACCGGCAGACTCGGTGTCACGAGATCCGCAACGGACGACCTGTTCAATGGCCCTCGCCGCGGTTGCAAATGGTGAACTTTCGAATCGAGATCCGATCAACTGGATGTCTTTTCCAACTGCATGTTCAGGCACAGGCCGCGGATTTCGTTGTTCAAGACCTCGAAGCTCGCCGGAGTACCCGCCTCAAGCGTGTTCTCTCCCTTGACCATCGATTCGTAAATCTTCGTGCGTCCCTCCACGTCGTCGCTCTTGACCGTCAGCAGTTCCTGGAGAATGAATGCCGCACCGTATGCCTCCAAGGCCCACACTTCCATTTCCCCGAACCGCTGACCGCCGAACCGCGCCTTGCCACCGAGCGGCTGCTGGGTGATGAGCGAATAAGGTCCGGTCGCCCGTGCATGCACCTTGTCTTCGACGAGGTGATGCAGCTTGAGCATGTAGATGTAACCCACGGTCGTCTTCTGCTCGAACTTGTCGCCCGTTCGGCCGTCGAACAATTGCGCCTTCCCGTCTTCGGGCAGCCCGGCCTCACGCAGCAATCCCTTGACGAGGTCTTCTGAGGGGCTGTCAAACACGGGGCTGCGCGTCTTGAAGCCCAGCTTGGCCGCGGCCCAACCCAAGTGGGTCTCCAGGATTTGACCGACGTTCATGCGGCTCGGAACACCCAGCGGATTCAGGATGATGTCGATCGACGTTCCATCTTCGAGGAACGGCATGTCCTCAATCGGGAGCACCTTGGAAATCACACCCTTGTTCCCGTGACGGCCGGCCATCTTGTCGCCGACCGAAATCTGACGCTTGGACGCGACATAGACTTTGACCATCTGCAGGACGCCGCTCGGCAGTTCGTCGCCGCGCTTCATCGTGTTGAGGTGACGATCCCGCTGGTCAATCACGTCTTCCACGGCACCCCATCCGTCCTTGAACGCGCGGCGGCAGTCGGCTTTCTTCTGCGGACTGCGGATGTCCAGTGAATCCAGAGTCGAGCGGAAATTCTCCGTGTAAGATGCCACAAACTTGTCGTCGGTGATCGACCGGATCTCCCGTCCGTCGGCATCGCTCAGCCGCCGATCGAGAACCTTTTCGAATTCCTTCAGGAACTCGCGGAACGCATCGGCGATCGACGTGTTGCCGGCATCCTCGCTCTTCTTCAGCTCCAGTTCGAACTTCTTCCGCTCCGTTTCCGACAAACTCATCCGGCGCGAGAACTTTTCGGTGTGAATCACGATCCCTTCCGTTCCACTCGGAACCTCCAGCGATTCGTTCTTCACGTCCTCGCCCGCCCGACCGAAGATAGCATGCAGCAGTTTTTCTTCCGGCGTCAGCTCGGTCTTGGCCTTGGGGGAAACCTTGCCGACCAGGATGTCGCCCGGCTCCACGCGGGTGCCGATGTGAACCACACCGCCCTCGTCGAGGTTCCGCAGGGCCTTTTCGCTGACGTTCGGAATGTCCCGAGTGAACTCTTCCCGGCCAAGCTTGGTTTCGCGGACTTCCACGTCGAATTCGTCGATGTGAATCGACGTGTAGACGTCTTCCTTCACGAGCCGCTCGGAAAGAATAATCGCGTCTTCGAAGTTGAACCCTTCGAACGACATGAACGCCACGAGCACATTCCGCCCCAGCGCCAGTTCGCCGGCGGAAGTCGCGGCACTGTCAACGAGGATCTCGCCCTTCTTGACCCGCTGTCCCATCTTGACGATGGGCGTTTGGTTCAGGCAGGTCCGTTCGTTGAGTCCCGTGTACTTGCGCAGCAGTTGGCGCTTGCCGTCAACCTCAATGCAGGTCGAATCGACATAGGTCACCTTGCCGCTCTTCTCGGCCCGCAGCACCATTCCCGAGCTTTCGGCAACGGCCTGTTCCAGGCCGGTCCCCACCAGCGGCGATTCCGCCACCAGCAGTGGAACACCCTGCCGCTGCATGTTCGAACCCATCAGCGCGCGGTTGGCATCGTCGTGCTCCAAGAACGGAATCAGGCCGGCGGACACACCCACCATTTGGCACGGCGCGACATCAATGAAGCCCACGTCGGCGGACGCCATCCAAACCACGTCGTTGTGGAACCGCGCCATGACGCGCTCTTCCGAAATCGCGTTCTTTGCGACGGGGGTATCGGCCGGAGCAATGAAGACGCGGGCTTCCTGATCGGCCCGCAGCCACGCAACATCCTCAAGCACCTTCCGGTTCTTCACCACCCGGTACGGAGTGATCAGAAATCCGTAGTCGTCGACCTTGGCGAAAATGCTGAGGCTCGAGATCAAACCGATGTTCGTGCCTTCAGGAGTTTCAATCGGGCAGATCCGGCCATAGTGCGAGATGTGAACGTCGCGAACCTCGAAGCCGGCCCGTTTGCGGTTCAATCCGCCGGGGCCCAGGGCACTCAACCGCCGTTCGTGCGTCAGCGTTGCCAGCGGATTCGTCTGGTCGACCACTTGGGACAATTCACCGCGACCGAAGAAGTACTCGATCGCCGCCGAGACGCTCTTCGGGTTCACGAGCGTCCGCGGAGTCATCTCCTCCACGTCCTTCAGACTCATTCGCTCCTGAACAGTGCGGCGCAATTTCAGGAAGCCCTTGCGGATTTCCTCGGACGCCAGTTCATCAATCGTTCGCAGCCTTCGATTGCCCAGGTTGTCAATGTCGTCGACATGCGCACTTTGATCCCCGATTCGCAGCTTGATGACGTACCGGATTGCGTTGACGACGTCTTCGGCCTTCAACGTCATCTCGCTGTCGGGAACGGACTGCTCGAACTTTCGGTTGATGCGGAACCGGCCGACGCGCCCCAACCGATATCGGTTCACGTCGTAGAACTTCTCCTTGAACAACTCAACCGCTTTTTCCAACTGCGGCGGATTGCCGGGGCGCAGTCGCTGATAGATTCGCAGCAGCGCGTCTTCGTGCGTGCTCGTGGGATCTTCCAGAATGCTGGATAGCGCCAACAAGTCATCCGCCTTGTCGATGACCTCCACGGTCTTGAGTGTCGAGGTTTTGATCTCCGCCACCGTGGCTTCCGACAGCTTGTCACCCAGTTCGGCGATGATTTCGCCGACGCGCTCGTGCCCGGCGGGATAAACGACATCCTCGGCCGCATGCCTGCCCAAGAGAGCTTCGTCACCACGGCTGACCTTGACCACTTTCGTCTCGTAAAACAGCTTGATCAGCGCATTGCTGGTGCCGTAGCTGGGGTCCATGGCACGCAGGAATGTCATCGCCGAGAACTTGCCGCTCTGGTCGATCCGGACGCCCAATGTTTCCCGTTTACTGATGACGATCTCAATCCAACTGCCACGCTCCGGGATGACGCGGCAGGAGAACTGCTTGCGTTCCCCAGGCTCTGACCCCTGCACGAAGTCGACGCCCGGCGACCGGTGCAACTGGCTGACAACGACACGCTCAGCTCCGTTGATGATGAACTCGCCGCCGCCGATCATGATAGGCATGTCGCCGAGATACACCTCTTCCTCAATGGCTTGTTCCTTCATCAGGCGCAGCCAAATACGGAACGGGCGGCCGAACGTCAGACGCAGTTGGCGGCACTCCAGCGCCGTGTAACGCGGCTTGCCCAACTCGTACTTGACGTACTCCAGCCGATACCTATGATCGTAACTCTCAATCGGAAACACTTCGCGCAGAATGGCTTCCAGCCCCGCGTCCTTGCGTTCACGGGGATCATCGTCCAACTGCAAAAAGCGGATATAGGAGTTGACTTGGATCTCGGTGAGATCAGAAATCTGGAACTGAGACTGCAGCGACCCAAACGACCGCATTTCGGTCGTTTCGATGATACGGGTGGCCGGTATTGCCATTAGGTTGCTTCCTAAATCCCAAATTGATTCGTCGAACAGTTTTTAGATCTTGCGAGGACACGCGGACCGCCGAGGTTGTTTCAACCGAAGCAGCCCACTGCGAACCAGAAATGTCGGCGGCGTAGAACGGGAGCACCCATGCCGGACACGAGCCCGCCGTCAAAAGAATTGCGATCTACCGACGTCCTGTGCATTGGTCCGCACCGACACCCACTGTCGCCTCCCCAAGGTTGCGCAGCGGTCGCCAGAATAGTTTCGCTAACGACTGTCAAAGCGTGACCTCTATACCCGCCCATCGACATTCGTAATGCCCGGCTCAGTGACGATATCCAAGGGCTGGCACCAAGAATTGCAGTCGAGGCAGTTTTCGCCTTGCAACCCCGCCACATCTGCGGCCGCCTTTGCAATCGAATTGTGCTTGACAACTTGCGCAAGCACAAGGGTCAGCCCCAATTCGTTCGTGCCAAGGTCGACGGGCGCGCCGGACAATCCTCTCCGTCGCACCACGACCTGCACCACTGTCCGGACATGCCACTCGCCGTTGACCGCGGCCTCTCGAAAACGCCCTTAACGGGTGTTCACCGGAGCGCCATCCCTGAATGACAGACTACTTGACGTCGCAAGTCCCGCCGGCCTGCTCGACTTCGGCCTTCAATTTGGCCGCGTCTTCCTTCGAAACACCTGTCTTCAGCGGCTTGGGCACGCCCTCGACCAAGTCCTTGGCCTCCTTCAGCCCCAGTCCGGTGCAGCCGCGAACGACCTTGATCACGCCGATCTTGTTCTCGCCAAAGCCGGTCAGAATGACGTCAAACTCGGTCTTCTCTTCCACGACCGCAGCAGCGGCAGCAACTGGAGCCGGCGCCATCATGACTCCACCGCCAGCGGCTTCAATCCCGTGTTTCTCCTTCAGATAATCCGCCAGCGACTTGGCCTGAAGCAGTGTCAAACCGACGATCTGATCGCCCAACTGTGTAATCGTCGCATCGAAATCGCTCATCGAACTCATCCTTTCAAACAATAAACAAACTCTGGGTCAAGACGTTACAACAAGTCGACGTCAGTTTGGTTGTACTCAGGTTGGTTGTACCCTGTGCGAACGCCATTCGGCGTTCAGGAAGCCTTGTCTGCGATAGCCTTCACCTGACCGACGATCTTACCGCCCGGTCCTGTAATCGCACTGACCAGCCGGCTTCCCGGACTCTTGATCAGACCTGCAATCTGGCTGAGCAGTTCTCGTCGTCCCGGGCTCTTACTCAGCGTCTCCACATCCGCAGGCTTGAGGGGAGTGGCACCAATCGCCCCGCCGCGGATTTCAATCGCCTTCAGCTTCTCACACCACTCCGTCAATTCCTTCGACAGCGCGACGATGTCGTCGCTGCCGAACACGAGCGTGCAGGCACCGGTCAGGACATCCGCCGCGCCGGTCAATCCGATTTCGTTGAGCGCCCGTCTCGCCACGGCATTCTTGACGCCCAACAGCGTGATCCGCTTCTTGCGGAGATTCCGCCGCAATTGATTCGCCGCCACACCGTCCAAGCGGGAGAAATCCAAGATCAGCACTTCACGGCACTCGCCCAGAGCGCCTTGAATGCTGTCGATCATCATCCGCTTCACAACTTTGCTCATCGACTCACTCCACGCTGACCGAACCTGTCAGATTCCAGCAACGAACGGCACCACGCTGCCCCGCTTCAACCGGCGATCAACACACCCGGGGTCATTGTTGCCGACAGACAGATGTTCCGAACGTATTGCCCCTTGGACGAGGACGGCTTGATGGATCGCAAAAACTTCAACATCGCGTCCACGTTCTCGGACAACTGACTGTCGCTGAACGACAGCTTCCCAACGACACAATGCACATTGCCGCCGGAATCACAGCGGAACTCAACCTTGCCGGCCTTGTACTCGCGCACCGCACTGGCCACGTCACTGGTAACGGTTCCGGCCCGGGGATTCGGCATCAACCCGCGGGGACCGAGAACCTTTCCCAGTGGCCCGACGACGCCCATCATGTCCGGTGATGCGATCGCCACGTCGAAATCGAGCCAGCCGCCCTTGATCTTCTCGGCCAAATCCTTGCCGCCGACAACATCAGCCCCGGCTGCTGTCGCCAAGCCCACATTGTCCCCCTGCGTGAACACGATCACACGCTTTGACCGACCGATTCCGTGCGGCAGCACAATCGACCCCCGCACGATCTGATCCGCCTGGCGGGGGTCGATGCCCAACCGCACGGCGATCATGACCGACTGGTCGAAACGACACCGTCGGACGCCCGTGGGAAGCTTTTCTTCCAAGGACTTCAACAGAACAACGGCGGCGCCAATTTCCAGCGACCCGACATCGGCAATCTGTTCGCGCAGAATCCGAATACGCTTTGAACAACGTGACATGGAACACCCAAAACTAAAAGAGACCCGACTGTCAGTCTAAAACTTCAATCCCCATACTGCGTGCGGTGCCCCGAATCATCAGGGCCGCATGCTCGTGATCGCGGGCGTTCAAATCCTCGAACTTGGCTTTCACAATGTCCGCCACCTGGGCCGCGGTAACACTCCCCACGCGGTCGGTCTTCGCATTCGCAGCCCCCTTCGCCACCGCAGCGGCCTGTTTCAGCAGCACCGAAGCGGGGGAACTCTTCAAGACGAATGTGAACGAGCGGTCTTCATACACTGTCACAATGACGGGAACAACAGTTCCATTCAGGTCACGAGTCTTCTCGTTGAACTGCATCACGAACTGGCCGAGGTTAATCCCGTGCGGACCCAAGGCTGTGCCGACAGGGGGCGCTGGAGTCGCCTTCCCCCCCGGAATCTGAACCTTCACCTGAGCCTTAATCTTCGCCTGCTTCTTAGCCACCACCATCTCCTCAATTGTGCCCGGAATCCGCCTCAGGTGCGTTCAACCTGCCACGACTCCAGATCAACAGGCGTCGGCCTGCCAAAAATCTCAATCAAAACGGTGATTTTCCCGCTGTGTTCGTCCACAGCTTCAATCTGGCCGTCAAATCCTTCGAAGGCACCATCTTTTATCTTGACGCCATCGCCCGCGTTGAACTCGATCTTCGCCCGAACGGGCTCTGCGGGAGCGGTCACCCCCACGCCGAGCATCCGGTCGATCTCATGCGCCTGCATCGGGATCGGTTGCCCTGCGGCACCTGTGAAATCGCCGACCCCATTGGTCGTCCGCACCAAATACCAAGTGTCGTCATTCAACACCATTTGGACCATGAGATAGCCGGGGTATAGCTTTTGTTCAATGACCCGGCGCTTGCCCGACTTGTGATCCACTATCTTTTCAACGGGAATGACGATATCGCCGAAGAACTCCCCCAGCGCCTCTTGGCCGATCCGGCGTTTCAGCGAATCGCGAATGGTTCTCTCGCGATTGCTTTGCACCTTCAGCACATACCACTGCATCTGCTGCTCAGCACCTTCCGACATGGCCACTAACCCCCCGGGCTCTTCCGCCAAACGCAGATTAATGGACTCTTCTCTGTCACCAACCGGTGCGAAGAACTGCTTAAATCCCAACCGGGTTGGCACCTGCACTAGAACTGCAGAACATGAATGAGCCGCAAAACCCAATGCCAAACCACGTCGTAGCAGAACAGAACCACGCCCAACATTCCCATCGTGAACAGCACCACCGCGGTCGACCGCCGCAACTGCGGCCACCCCGGCCATGACACCTTCGCCATTTCATGCTGAACTTCGATCAGAAACTCCGCGAACTGTGGATAGTTCACCACCCGAAAAACGGCCCACAACCCCGCCACCACTAGCACTGCGGTCACCACGCCCCGAACCGCTGCGCCGACATCGGCCAACAGCGACTGGTTCATGGCCCAACACAACAGACAGACGACAATCGCCCCAGCCCCAGCCACCAGTTGCCGCGCGATCCGCCCCTGATTCTTCTTATGGAGGTTGACGCTGAAGAGCGTCTCCCGAAACCCACCCGATTTTGCGTGATTCACCGTAGAAACCCTAGTTGCCGCGAAACGCACAGAACCGAGACACCACGAGCCACGAAAGCCGCACCGAAAACACGGGCGGAGGGAGTCGAACCCGCAACCCCTGGATTTGGAATCCAGTGCTCTGCCAATTGAGCTACGCCCGTTCGCGTCACGTTGCCGAAGCCAAGTCCGAGCCAACCCATCCGCGTCACTTCTTCCGCGATTCCTTGTGGGCCGTATGCTTCCGCAATTTGTTGTTGTACTTCTTTAGTTCCAGACGCTCGGTACCGCGCGTTTCTTTGTTGACGCGATAGTTTCGCAATCCGGTTTCCGTACATTCCAGCCAGACAAACTCGCGCGCCATGAACCCACCTCGCAAAATCCAGAACCGACCGATCGATCCAAGCCACGCAAACTGCGACGCGGGCACAACCATTGGGGCCGCCAAGCACCCGCATCGCCACGGCTTGCCGCTGACGACGGAGACTACTCGAGAATCTTGACCACCACACCCGAACCGACCGTCTTACCACCTTCGCGGATGGCAAACCGGACGTTCTCGGTCATCGCGATCGGCTTGCCGAGAACAATGGACAGCTTGACGTTATCGCCGGGCATGCACATTTCGGCGCCATCAAGCAAGTTGGCCTCGCCCGTCACGTCGGTGGTTCTGAAGTAAAACTGCGGGCGATAGCCGCTGAAGAACGGCGTATGGCGACCGCCTTCTTCCTTGCTCAGAATGTAGACCTGAGCCTCGAACTTGGTGTGCGGAGTGATGGAGCCGGGCTTGGCCAACACCTGCCCCCGCTGCACATCCTCCTTCTTCAAACCACGCAGCAGTACACCGCAGTTGTCGCCCGCAATCCCCTGGTCCAAGGTCTTGTTGAACATCTCAACGCCGGTGCAAACGGTTTCCTTCGGATCCGCCAAGCCGAGCAACTGAACCTTGTCGCCGACCTTCAATACACCCTGCTCAATTCGACCCGTCACAACCGTGCCACGGCCTTCGATCGAGAACACATCCTCAATGGCCATCAACATCGGCTTGTCGGTTTCACGCGTCGGCTCGGGGATACCCTTGTCAAGAGCATCCATCAGCTTCCCGATGCACTCGTTGAACTTCGGATCAGTTGGGTGGTCCAATGCCCCCTTGGCGTTGCCTCGAATGATTGCAATGTCGTCTCCAGGGAATTCGTACTTATTCAGCAGGTCACGAATCTCCATCTCGACCAACTCGAGCAACTCTTCGTCGTCGACCAAGTCGCATTTGTTGAGGAAGCAAACCAGCGCGGGCACGTTGACCTGCTTGGCCAGCAGGATGTGCTCGCGAGTCTGCGGCATGGGGCCATCGGCCGCCGAAACCACCAAGATCGCGCCATCCATTTGGGCGGCACCGGTGATCATGTTCTTAATGTAATCCGCGTGGCCGGGACAGTCGATGTGGGCGTAATGGCGAGATTCAGTCTCGTATTCAACGTGGCTCACAGCGATCGTCACTGTCTTGGTTTCATCGCGAACAGTTCCGCCCTTCGCGATATCCGCATAGCTTTTGAACTTGGCCAGCCCCTTCGCGGTCTGGACTGCAAGAATCGCCGCCGTTGTCGTCGTCTTGCCGTGATCGATGTGGCCAATCGTTCCAACGTTGACGTGCGGCTTGCTGCGCTGAAATACTTCCTTCGCCATTTGATCCCTATCCTCGCTTCTCTTGTCTGAAACTTCACCAACCAACGCTACGACTTCGCAAACAACGGGCGGGAACACCCCGATCCGGATGTAACAAAACAACTGAGACCGCAAGAGCTGCTGAAGGGATTCGAACCCTTGACCTCGTCCTTACCAAGGACGCACTCTACCAACTGAGCTACAGCAGCAGGGCAGCCAATGGAAGTCGCGAATCTCCAGAGAATGGGCGATGCTCCGTCGCTTGTCAACCCAACGACGTTTCATAGCGACGACAATCCGATCGGCCCGCCCAATGCGAACCTGACTGCGCCGACTTCCAATTTGAAAACCAAAGCCGAGGCTGCCCCAATTACCAACCGGAACCACTCCGGCAGTGAATCACAATCGGATTTGTCGATATGGGCGAAAGCGATTGCAACCCATCAACCTCCGGCCAATATTCCGGAGATCAAGACTTCGTATTTCTCTTTCGCGATTCAAGAGCGGGTGATGGGAATCGAACCCACACCACCAGCTTGGAAGGCTGGAGCTCTACCATTGAGCTACACCCGCAAGTATCAATCTCAGGCTCAACCAAAACGAAGGCATTTGAATGGCGGGAGCAGGATTCGAACCTGCGAAGGCAGTGCCACCAGATTTACAGTCTGGCCCCTTTGGCCACTCGGGTATCCCGCCCAATTCGTTCGGGTGGCGGGCCGCCCCTTCACCCATTTCACAAATCCCAGCAATCGACAGAACCCATTTGCAGCCAAGAGCTAGCGGAGGGATTTGAACCCACAACCACCGGTTTACAAAACCGGGACTCTACCGTTGAGCTACGCTAGCGGATTCCGACCCCAACCGCAATCGAGCAATATAGCAGCGATCGTCGCGTTCGCAAGAGTGTCAGAATCAAAGCCATCCGAGCGTTGTTGCGCGCCTCGAAACCGCGCCTTCGCTTCTGACGGTCGCCGAATGCTGACACGCCAGTCACCGTTCCGGTTCAGTCCATTCCCCAAATCGGATTGCCGAACAGCTACGCCGCGCATGATGCGACGAGATGACAAGGAAATCGTGTCGTTGAAACTGGCATCTTGGGTTGTGCGCACGGACGCGCTGCACGGAATCCGTGGTGTGAGCGTTGCGACCAGTCCAGTTTCCGCGAACGGAGCAACACTCCGTGGGTTGCGGTGACGGCGGGTCTGGCCGGTTCCCGGAGTCAAGTCGGAGTCGCACCGGACCGATAAGACTGCAGACCCGTAGATGAGGATCAAGGATTGCATGATGTTTCGCTCCGCGTGCTTTGCCACTGGATTGTTTTTGGGATTGTGGGGCCTGTCCTTTCTGGCCATCGACAAGCTGGTCATGTTTCAGCCCGAAGAGCGTGATCCGGGAATTCGCGGCATGCTTGCCAAGCAGGTCGTCAACAAGGAATCCCGGCCGATCATCGACCCACCCGATTGGGCGGCATTCACCCTCCTGTCGATCGGTTCCGTGACGATGCTGTACGCCGTGGCACTCCCAAAGCACTCTTGAGGGGCGATGCCCTCAATGTGAGTCGCAGGCACTCACGGCCTTCTTCATGCCGGTTCCAGGTCATCCTGTCCCAGGCAGGCCATCGCGTGAAACAGCATCTGTGTCTCGCAACGAGAAACATAGACGGCTGGAATCGCCTGGATGGTGGCCGAATCCCATTCGACGATAAACTTCTGCGAGGGCGGCCTGCCTGAAACTTCGATCACGCTTCCGGTCCAACCTGTAAGCGACACATCTGGGAATTCGGGTGATACGACGCCCGGTTTGACTCGGATCCTCGTCCCTTCGCCCAGCCCTCCCGTGGCCGTCTTTTTCGCCATTGATCCGTGTCCCCAGTGAGTCAGCTTCCGTGATGTGATTCCTCGCGCGGCCAGCGAAACACCGCAGTCTTGCGACCGTCAATATCGGCGCAGATTGCCGAGAAATCAAGCGCCACGCCGCAAGAGTGGAACCTACTCGCCTGAAACACGGCCACTTGATGGATCACATGTAGTTGTTGGATCAATGGGCTTGACTGGCGTGGATGTCAGCCTATTACACTCCCGCTACAGGCTCTCTGCGGATGGGTGCGGGGCATTCAGTGATTCCCCGTGATTCGCATGTCAGGTTGCACTTCCTCGTTCCCGGGCAGAGGAAGAATCACATGAGCGGAAGTAGAATGCGCGGCATCGCTCGACTTGAACCCGGCATGCTTCTCACACCGGCAACCGAATTTGTCAGGCGACATTTGAGGCCGCCGACTTCTAAATCCCGATCACCGCTTTTCATTGTTTCCACCCATGCTCATCGGCATCTTCGCGGACAGTCACGATCACTTGGATCACATTCGCCGGGCGGTGCAGTTGTTCAACGCCGCCGGTTGCGAACTGGTGGTCTTCGCCGGCGATCTGGTGTCGTCATTCGCCGTGCCTCCCCTGCGTGCGTTGAAGTGCCGGGTGATTGCCTGCTATGGCGACAACGAGGGAAACAAGGCCGGTGTGGCGGCCGGAATGAAGATCATCGGCACGCTCGGTGAACCGCCGTTTGGCTTCAAGACGCCCGATGGCCGGCGGATTCTGCTCACCCACATGGATCGGTCGCTGCGGGATCTGGATGGTGACTTCGACGTTGCCATCTACGCCCACACGCACAAACCCAGCATCACGCACGACGAGCGGGGCCGGCTGTTCATCAACCCCGGTGAAACGAGCGGCTGGTCGTACGGCAAACCGACCGTGGCTCTGCTCGACACCACGACGATGCAGGCCAGAATCGTCTCGCTGAATGAATCGCCGATTCCGGAAACCGCGTGATATGGACGAAGCCGCGCTGCACGAACTGCTTTCGGGACGCCGACGTGATGTTGGGGCGAGGCTGTTGCGCGGGGTGTTGTCGGTGGCTTCGCACGGCTATTCCGCCGCGATGACGTTGCGAAACATGGCGTATGACCGGGGATGGCTTGGTGTGCAACGGGCCGCCGTGCCCGTCATCAGTCTGGGAAACATCACGACGGGCGGGACCGGCAAGACTCCGATGGCGGCGTGGCTGGCCAACTGGCTGTTGGCTCAGGGACGTCGGCCCGGACTGCTCAGCCGCGGCTATCGGTCGTTGACACATCAGGGCGAGGCTTCCACTGAAGGCTGTGGCAACGACGAGAAACTGGTTCTCGATCGGCTCTGTCCCGGTGTGCCGCATCTTCAGCAGCGCAACCGCGTCGATTCCGCGCGGCGGCTGGTCGACGAATCCGGTTGCGACGTGCTGATACTGGACGACGGCTTTCAGCATCGCCGACTGCATCGCGAATTGGACATCATGCTGATTGATGCCCTGCAGCCGTGGGGGTTCGGGCACGTGCTGCCGCGCGGCTTGCTGCGCGAAGCGAAGTCTGGGCTGCGCCGGGCCAGCCTGGTGTTGATGACGCGGGCCGATCAATGCACTGCAACCGAGAAACAGCGGCTGCACGCAGAGCTGCAAGAAGTCCGCGGCACCGCTGAGTGTGTCGAGATCGCGTTCACACCGCGGCGACTCGTGGGACTCGACGGGAGCATCGCGCCTCTCGAAACGGTCTTCGCACAGCGGGCCCTGGCGTTTTGCGGCATCGGAAATCCCGGCGGCTTTCGGCAGACGGTCACGTCGCTGGGAGTCTCGAATGAATTCCGGGGCTTTCCGGATCATCATCACTACCACGCGGCCGACTTTCGCGAATTGGCCGCCGCCGCGCGGGCCGCCGACGCCGAAATCGCCCTCACAACCCTGAAGGACTTGGTGAAGATCCCGTGCGATGCGTGGACGGGCCCGCCCCTGTACGCGGTCGAGGTCGGCGTCGACTTTCTGGCCGGACACGACCTGCTGACAAACCGGTTGCGGCAAATCATCACGGCCGGGTAGCCACACTCGCCAGAGTGTGGGGACCGCGAACGCCACCGCGCGTTCGCGAGCGTGGCTGCACGATCCACAAGCCGCCCGTCGTGAATTGACGCGAAGAACGTGTGAATCTTTCAAGTTCAATGGCGGTCCGCCACAAGAAGTAGCGTTGGCTTTAGCCGACGCGGTACGACATCTGGCGTGGGTTGAAACCCACGCCACAAAGACTCACAAGCTCGAAGCGTCGCGATCCCCCGACCTGATTGTCTTTCGGCCGACAACTCAGGCACAATGTCGCCCCACACGAAAGGGCGAAACATGCCGGACAACGTCAACCGTCGAATCGCGATGCACACCCTATTGACCGGAATCGGGGGGATGGCTGCGTGGCCGCTGTTTGGATGCGAATCGACGTTCGCAAGCGAATCGAGTGGTGCCGAACCGGACGCCGCCAAGCCCCCGGTGACGGGCCTGCCGAACCCGGAACTGGCTCCGTTCGACGCCCTGATGACAAACTTCGTGCAGACTCATCGCGTACCCGGTGCGGCGTTGGCTGTCACGCGGAATTCGCGATTGGTCTATGCGCGCGGGTTTGGTTTCGCGGATGTGGAAGCGCAGCGGCCGGTGCAGCCGGATGCGTTGTTTCGCCTGGCCAGCATTTCGAAGCCGCTGACGGCGGTCGCGGTCATGCAACTCGTCGAGCAGTCGAAGTTCGGATTGAACGACCGCGTGTTTGAAGTCCTGCGCGCGAAAGAGTGGCTGCCGGACAAGTACGACGAACGGTTGCGGTCGGTGACCATCCGGCACCTGCTGCAACACACCGCCGGCTGGGATCGTGAAAAGTCGTTCGATCCGATCGGGCGGGTCCGCGATGTGTCGCGCGTCGTACAAAAGCCGCTGCCCGTTGGTCCGGCGGATGTCATCCGCTACACGCTCACACTGCCGCTCGACTTCGATCCCGGCGCGCGCTACGCGTACTACAACGTCGATTACCTGCTGCTCGGTCGGCTGATCGAACACGCGACGGGGCAGCCGTACGAGGCCCATGTGAAACGGCATGTGCTGGCTCCCATCGGAGTGACCACGATGCAACTCGGGCGGGCGTGGCAGGACGACCTCGCGAAGAACGAGGTCCGCTACTACGACTCGAAGCGCCGCGAGCAGATGGCGGTGAACGGCACGAAGCTCGGTGCCAAGGTGCCGCTCGTGTATGGCGCCGAGAACTTCGAGGCGTACGAGGCACACGGTGGCTGGATCGGATCGGCGGTGGATCTCGTCCGATTCGCGTCGGCGTTTGATGATCCCGCGGCGTCGAAACTGCTGAAGCCGGAAACGATCAAGACGATGTGGGCCCGGCCGGAAGGGGCGGCGGGACACGAAGAAGACGGCCAACCCAAGGCGGCGTACTACGCGTGCGGATGGAACGTCCGCCCGGTCGGCGACGGGGGCCGGTCCAACACCTGGCACGCTGGAGCGATCGCGGGAACGTCGACGCTACTCGTTCGCCGTCACGACGGACTCAACTGGGCCGTGCTCTTCAATTCCGACGCCAATCCCAAGGGCGAGCGACTCTCCGGCTTGATCGATCCGCTGATTTGATTCATCAGGCCGCCGACGCCGTGCGCAGTTGGCCGGACGCGGAGGTTTTGGTTCGTTGACAGCGTGCCGCGAAGCCGTGCGTCAAGCGGGCTGCCTACTCGACGAACAGCAGTCGACGACGCAAGCATCGTCACAGTTCCTTTCGGCCTTCGGACAGCGACTCGACCACATGATCCCCCGCAAGCAGCTCGACATCGGCTGGAATGATCTCATGTCTGCGGTTGCCGCCTGCCTGCGACCGCTGGATCGGCAGCACTTGTCCCGTGAGATCGACGCTGCATGGAACAGTGATGGTCGAACGCTGACAGCGTTGTCGGTACGCAGCGGGTTCGATGCAATTCTGACTGTACTCGACTGGCCGCCGGGGAGCGAAGTCATGGTCTCGGCAGTGACGATTCGCGACATGCCTCGTATTCTCCGCGAGCACGGACTGCGGCCCGTGCCCGTGGATCTCGATATGTCGAACCTGGCCGTTTCCACCGGGGAATTGGAGCGCGCGGTGACTCCGGCGACCAAGGGAATTCTGGTGGCTCATCTGTTCGGCGCGCGGATGGCAATGGAACCGATCCTGGCATTTGCCAAGTCACGCGGATTGTTCGTCTTCGAAGATTGCGCCCAGGTCTTTGGATGTGGAAAGGGACGCATTGCCCGCCCGTCCACGGCAGTCGATGGCACGCCAATGACGAACCCAGACGGGCGGGAGTGCCCGTCCTACAGCGGGCATCCCGATAGCGATGTGGGTCTGTTCAGCTTTGGCCTGATCAAGACCGCGACGGCGCTGGGTGGCGCGGTTCTCATCTTCCGGGATGGCGTTCTCCGCGATCGTGCCGCCGGACTGATGGCGACTTGGCGAAGACATTCGAGGTTCGAGTTTCTCCGCCGAGTCGTTCGCGCCGCGGCGCTGAAGAGTCTTTCGTCCCAATGGGCATTTTCGTTGCTGGCCAACTGTTGCCGGTGGTTGGGAACTTCGCACGACGCCGTCCTGTCACGGAGCGTGCGGGGCTTCGCCGACGGTGACTTCTTTCGCCGGATACGACGTCAGCCGTCGTTGCCGCTGCTCGCGTTGATGATCCGCCGCCTGAAGCAGTCGCACGCAAATCGAGTCGCTCGCCGGATCGGTCTGGCGGAGCGAATCTTGGTTGAACTCCCCGGAATCACGCGGCCAGGAGAGAACGCCGGCTATCACTCGTACTGGGTCTTGCCCGTCCACCATGATCGACCCGATGAACTGATTCGATCTCTGTGGCAAAGTGGTTTCGACGCGACGCGCGGAGCATCAAGCATGACCGTGATTGAGCCCGACGATCCGGGTCTGCCTGTCCCGCACCAAGCCCGTGATTCACTTCGGCGACTGCTCTATCTTCCCTTCGATGAATCGATGTCCGATGCGGACGTCCAACGGTTGGCGGCAGCGATCCGGAATTTTGAATCCATCGTTTGATTCTTCAAAACAGACGATGCGAGGAAGGAAGTCATTCCGTCGGAATCCATCGATTGGAGGGCGGCAACTCTCTGGGAATCGAGTCGCTGGAATCGAGCAGTCGATCGTGGTCAAGCACCGTTCGGAGCTTCATCCGCCCGAAGGCGGCGCTCGCGCACGTGCTTCAGATCGGCCACGATCAGGAAGCTGATGATCACCAGCAGGAACCACGAGCTGAACTTCTGAAACGACACCGCGGTCCAGCGGGCTGTCTGTTCAGGATAGACCCACGCGCCGAAGAAGGTGGCGATGTTCTCGGCGACCCAGATGAAGAAGCCGATCAGCGCGAACGACAACACCAGCGGCATGCGCCGCCGCCGGCCTTGCCAGACGGTGAAATTGACCCGCGTCCGCAGAAAGATCGCGAACACCGCGGGGATCAACAGGAACCGCAGATCCTGGATGTACCAGTTGGTGAAGAAGTTGATGTAGATCGCGGCACACAACGGGCCACTCAGCCAGTAACTCGGATAACGGTCCAGTTCCAGATCGAAGATCCGCCATGCCTGACACATGTAGCTGGCGACCGCCGCGTACATGAAGCCGCTGTACAACGGCACCGTGCCAAGCTTCAGAAAACCCGGTTCGGGATAACTCCACGAGGCGACGGCGGGATGTGTCTTGAATAGTTCCAGGATCAGGCCGATGCCGTGGAACAGGCACAGCGTCACCGCTTCACGGCCCGATTCAATCCGCGTCGCGAGCAACACGATTTGAATGGCGATGGCCGCCAGAAAGATGAAGTCGTATCGCGGCAGGTCTCCCAGCGGCACGTAGCGCGACGCGATCAGGACCAGGAAGAAGCTGCCGGCGAACACGCACGCACGAGCCTCCTTCCATCCGAAGATCAGGAACTCGATCACAAAGTCACGCATGGAGTCGTTCTTCCGGAAGACCATCATTTTGAACGCCGGACATATCAACCACAGTCGCGCTGACTGTAGTCCCGTCGCTCCGTCGACGGGACGAGCGGCAACGAGCGTCCCCGCACGAGTGTCAGCCAACACTGCGGCGGTCCCGTCGGCGGAGCGACGGGACTACAGTTCAGTCCCTCGCCAGTTCGGTCAATCGCTTCACGAAGATCGTCGCGTATGTTCCGCGCGGCAGGACGAATTGCAGCGTGACACGGCTCCGGCCGGGACTGAGATCATCGTCGTCGGCATGCATCTTCAAGTCGCGCGGGATCACGATGGCCGGACGTTCACCCTTCGAGAAGAAGCTGTCACGCGGATACTTCACGCGCAGCTCGCGCAACGACAAGCCTTCGTCGGCGATCACAGATTCATACAACGTCAGGATCGGGCCGGGCTCCAAATGCAGCCGCGCGGACGGCAGCGGCAACGCGGTCTCAATAAGCGACGCCCGCTCGGCGTCGGTCAGCTCGGCATAGAACGGGACGTTGGCGGTGGCGAGTTCGACCTTGTACAGCCGCGACCGATCGACCCGTTCCTGCAGCCACGCCGACAGGATCAGGTTCCACAAGTCACTCTGAAACGCCGCCAGCCACAGGCTGCGCATGTCCTGACGGAACAGGGCGAGCGCGTCGCGAAAGCGCGTCGGGTGATCGCAGAGGTACGTCACGATGCTGCGTCGGGACGACTTCGGCAGCGCGGCCTTGCATTCGATCCAGCGGCCCCAGAAATCGCGGATCGTCTGCTTCTCATCGCGGTCGCCGGGCCGGTCGTGCGGGTTCGGCTCGGCCAGTGCCAGCCAGACCGCCCGCTCGTAGTCACCCAGGCACCACGGCTTCGCGATGAACTCGCCCGATTCGCCGAGCGAGCCGAACCGCTGGTCGTCAAAGTAATTGGGCACCCCGTCCCGCGCGACGACGTCGCACTGGTCGACGATCCGTTCCGCATCGTCCCGCGTCAGGTGGCGCATCACCACGCGGAAGCGGTTGGCGGCGATGTCGTGCGGTCCGAATTCGCGGACCGCCTGACCCTGATACGCCAGCGTGAAGTGATCCTGTTTCATGTCCCGGCGCGGGCCGTTGTGGATCGTCAACCACTGCCGCGTGACGGCGTGCTTGTCCTTCAGTCCGCCATAGCTGATCTGCCGCCGCGACAGGTTCCAGCGGTCGGCAATCGCAGTGATCGCCTCGGGCGTACCGAGCGACCGCTTGGTCAGCAGATAAACGGCAAACGGACCGTTTCCCAGCGGGAAATCGCTCAGTTCTTCGACTTCAAAATCATCCGGCAGAGTTTTCAGTTTCATGAGGCGCAGCGTAACAGGCCCGGCGGAAAACGGCGAGCGGCCGCTTCGCGCGACAGGGCTTTTCTTACCTGTCCGGCCGCAGCCACGCACTGCCCTGCGAGCTTCCAGCAGTGCCAACGTTGAGAGCCCGTCTAGTCTGCATCACACGGCTGAATTCGGGAATGCTCGGTTGATCCTTGCACGTGACTAGCTTCAAGTCCTCCGCGAATTCGAGGCGATCGCTTGATTCGAGTCGCGGGCATGCTCACAGTTTGCCAGACGGTTTCGCATCGGATGGCTGCCGGGCAATTGGGACCCGGTTTTTTCGCGAAGTGGATTTGGCCGAAAGCCTGGCCCTCAACCAAGCGAGTCTTCTGTGGAAGTCTTCTTTGGGAGTGCTCCGGCTTGACGGAGCTTTGGAATTTTGGATTGCGGCGAAGCCGCCTTCGCTCTTTACTCAACACTGAGATTTCGCAGATTCCAAAGAGAGCGGCCGGGCCGCATTCCAAAGCTCCGTCAAGCCGGAGCACTCCCAAAGGGCGCTTGATCCAGGCCGGGTTCTTGATCGCCGATCCTCAGTGCAAAAGGGAAGACTCTTGAAACAAGTGACCGACGCGCCGGCGGCTGGCAGCCCGACTTCGAGGTATGCGTTTGTCGACGGACTGCGCGGCTTGGCGGCATTGAGCATCGCGGGGTATCACCTCTATCGCTACGAACCGGAGCCGCAGACTTCGCGACTGGTCATGCCGTTTCTCATTGAGCAATGGGCGCTCTTCGGTTGGATTGGGCTGCCGTTCATGCTGGTCATCAGCGGCTTCGTGATTCCCCTGTCGTTCCGGGATGGCCGCGCCACGTGCCGGTCGGTGGCGAACTTCTTCGTGCGTCGTTTGGTTCGGCTGTCGCCGCCGTATTTCGTGACACTGCTGATCGTCGTGTTGTTGCACGAGATTCACGCAGCGTTCGGCTGGTTTCCGTCACCGCTCGATGAGCCCTCGTCCTGGACGCGGGTGACCAGCCATCTGATCTATGCCCAGGACTTACTCGGGTATCCCAATCTGTCGGCGGGACTGTGGACGCTCTGCATCGAAGTGCAGTTCTACGCGCTGTTCGGAGTCGGCTTGCTGGCGGCCCGTTGGTTGCGTCCCATCGTGACGAACGGCCAAGCCGCCGCCGATCCCCGCATAGTGGTGGTCATGTTCGCCCCGCTGGCTGGAGTCTCGGTCTTCGGCTGGTGTGCCAACCCGGATCTCGACCCGTACGTCATCTATTTCTTCCACCATTTCTTCCTGGGGATGGTGACGTGGTGGGCACTGGATGGCCGCATCCCGCGCTGTTGGTACTGTGTGACAGCCGGAGTCTGGCTGGGACGAGTCGTGTGTGTCTGGAAGCCAGAAATAATGTGCGCATTGATCGCGAGCCTGGCGATCTTCACGGCGGGTCGCAACGGACACCTGCACGACTGGCTCAATTTCCGCTGGCTGCAATACCTCGGCAAGATCTCGTACAGCCTGTACCTGATCCACTACGCCGTCAACCACGTGGTGACAACCGTCGGCTGGTCGCTGCTGGGAGGCTCGCCAACCCCTCCGCAGGCCGCCGCATGCCTCGCAGTCGCCCTGGCGAGCAGCATCGCCGCCGCACATGTTCTGTACGTCAGCGTGGAAGTACCAAGCACCCGCTGGTCAGCACGCTTGAAGCCGGCAACGACCGGAAGCGAGACCCGGATTGAGTAGGTCTGTTACTCGTCGTCGAACAGCTCCTTGTTCGTCTGCTTCTTGGTTTCGCGTTTGGCCTTTTTGAAGTTGACGTTCTTGACGTAGTCGGGATGCTCCGCGCGTTGCGTACCTGACAACAGGCCCTCGATCGTCAGGAGTTGGACGCGGGGATATTGCGTCTTGCCGTCGGGGCCGCCGTGGAAAATCCCGGCCGAGGCCGCGTCGGCGCGCATCTTGGCGGTCGGTTCATTCAGCGAGATGAGCAACGCGATGTCGGCCTTCTCGCGTTCGCGGACGTGGTTCAGGGCGCGAATGTCGTCGGCCTTGAGTCCGCCCCCCTTCACGCTGACGACGATTTTCCGGGCGTCGTTGTCTTTGAGGTCATAGAAGAACTTCAGGCCGTCGATCCCCGTGTCGGCTCCCTTCTTCTTCCCCTGAAACGGCTGAGCCTCGACGAGCGAGACGGCCCACCACTGGAATTGATACTTGTCGCGCTCGGCCAGATTGCGGGCCGCGTCGAGGTCGCCGGGAGTGCCGTACACTTCAAACTCGCAGCGCGCCCCAAACGCATCCTTCAGTCGCTTCTCAATCAGCGAGATGGCAAGGTGGGTGATGTCGATGCCGATCCAGTTCCGCTTGAGCGCCTGCGCGGCGTGGACCGCGGTGCCGCAGCCGCAGAAGGGATCGAGTACCACGTCGCCGGGATTGCTGCTGGTTTCGATGATGCGATTGAGAAGCCTCAGCGGTTTTTGCGTGGGATAGCCAAGCGATTCGCTTTGGGCGGTGGGAAACACATCGTCCCAGCTATTCTGAAGTGAGACGCCGGGTGCCTCGTCGAGATATCGCTTGTGGCGGGGCACGGCTCCCGGACTCGTCTGCACGATCTCTCCGCGCTCATACATCTTCTGCATGTTCGCTTTGGTGAAGCGCCAATAGCGCGTGACGCCGAGGAACTCATAGTGCGGATTGCGTTTTTGGGGCGACGCCCCTCCGGGCGCGGTGAGGTCGCCGAGTTGGAAAAAACGCCCGGAGATAGGTTCCTTATGCCGGTAGAACTTGTCCGTGTAATCCTTGTCGTAGGGCAGGTATTGCCAGTGCCACGTCCACTCGTTGGACTTCGTGTAGAAAAAGATTACGTCGCGCACGTTGCCATATTGCCTGCGTCCCTGTTTGGCGTCGTTGTGCGCGCTTTGCCGTTTCCAACTAATCTCCGTGCGGTAGTTCGTTTTCCCGAATACTGCATCGAGAACGATCTTCAAATAGTGCGAGGCGGATGGGTCGCAATGCAGGTAGAGCGAGCCAGTGGCTTTGAGCACGCGGTGCATCTCCAGCAGGCGATTGGCCATCATTGTGAGGTAGGCCATCATGTCGTTGCGCCCGAGAAAGGAGACGAGCGCGTTCATCACGAGCGCTACGTCGGTATTCGACTGCTTCGTGAGTTCGTCGAGTTCCTTTTCCGCCTGATCGCCCCACGACCACGAGTCCTTGAACGCCTCGATCTGTGCCTCACTCTGCTGCCCCTTCGGCGATTTGAACAGCAAGTTGTAATCGCGTTTGGAGTTGAACGGCGGATCGAGATAGATCAGGTCCACCGACTCGTCGGCGATGCTCTCCCGCAGCACCTGAAGGTTGTCGCCAAAATAGAGTTGATTCATCGCAGGCCCGTCTGTTGGCGGAAGGATGCTGAGCACGGTTGGGAGAGCATGGGATCTTTCACCGGCAAGTCAAGCCGAGGCTCGTCACGGCGGACGAGACAAACGGTGTCAGTCACCGAATGCGGCGATTACAGACACTTCCGCAAGATGGCGAAGGAGTGGACAACGGTTTCCACATGGATTCTCACTTCGTCGCCGTCTTGCCGACCCGGTACAGATGCGTGCTCGTTCGCAGCAGCAGTGAGTTGTCGAAGACGGCGGGGGAGGCCATGTGTTGGCCTTCGAGTTTGTTGACGGACAGTTCTTCGTACTCGCGGCCGGGGCGGATGACGGTGGTGTCGCCCTCGCGGCTGCTGAAGTGGAGCTTGCCGTCGGCGTAGAGCGGGGATGCCGAATAGTTGCCGGGGATGCGTTTGGTCCAGATGACTTCGCCGTCCTTGGTGCTCGCGCTGGTGGCGACTCCCTGGTCGGTGACGAAGTAGATCTGGTCGCCGACGACGACGGGTGACGGCATCGTCGGGATCGACTTGAGGATCTTCCAGGCGACGTGTGTCTTTGTCACATCCCCTTCGCCGTCGGTGCGGACGGCGATCATTTGCGGTTGCATGAAGCCGGTGCAGATGCAGACCAGATCGCCCGCCATCACGGGGGCGGGGACGCTCGAGAAGCCGTCGCCGTAGTTGACTCGCCAGATTTCTTTGCCGGTGGCCGGTTCATAGGCGGTGACCCATTGTGCGCCCGGGATGATGAGTTGCTTGCGCCCGCTGGTCTTCACGAGCAGCGGTGAGGCGAACGCTTTGTGCAAGTCGCCGTTGGTCCCGGTCATCGGCGGACGCGGTGTCTTCCAGACCTGTTCGCCCGTCAGCTTGTTGAGCGCGACGACGTACTGCTGATCGGTGCCGTCACACGGGACGATGAACAGGTTGCCATGCAGGATCGGCGAGCTACCGGCTCCGACCGAATGCGCCGACGGCAGAGTGGCCTTCCACTTCACCTTGCCGGTGTAGGTGTCGAGGCACACGGTGCCGAGTTCGCCGAAGTGGCACAGCAGCAGGTTGCCGTCGAGCAGCGGCGTGGGTGAGGCGTAGCTGTTGAGCGAGTGGATCGCGGGGGGATCCTTGACCGTCAGCAGTTCAAGATCCGCCAGCAGCCTGCCGGTCCGGGCATCGACACTGACCGCGCGAAGTGAGAGCGAACCGACGAGACTCATCTGCTTGGCCAGCGGGTTTCCGGCCAGCTTCTGTTTGCGAGCCGCTTCGAGTTCATCGGCGGTCAGCGGGATTTCGATCGCCGTCGTCAACCAGATCGTGTTGTCCGAGTAAACCGGCGACGACCAGCCGAGACCGGGGATCGCCGTCTTCCACAAGATGTTCTCGGTCTCGCTCCACGTCGTCGGCAGGTTCTTCGCCTCGGCGTGCCCCTGGCCATCGGGTCCGCGAAACTGTTTCCATTCGGCGGCAACGGCGGTAGACGACGAGACGGCAAGCAACAGCAGACAGTGGACGACGGATCTCATGGCAGACTCGGCAGGAGGATTTCAGGAGGGGGCCAGACAGTGGCGAGAGCATATCCGATCGCCGTGCGGCGATGCCACGCGCGCTCCGTCGTTTAACCCTGAGCCAACGGCGAAGGTGGGGGATGCCAGCGGCCTGGTTCCTGTGCCGACGGAGCCTGCGCCGATGGACGCGTCTACCCCCGCAGCCTTCGCCGTTGGCTCAGGGTCAACAGCCTGTTGAAAGAGCTGTAGCACGGACGCCTCGTCCGTGGTTGTCAATTCGGATTCGCTCGGACGAGGCGTCCGAGCTACGTCTTTCAACAGGCGGTCAACCGATCAATCGGTCATTGCAGTCCGTGCATCAGGGGGATTCTTCCGCGTCATAGAGTGGCCCGGTGATGCGGATCGGGCGGATGTCCAGTCGAATGTTCAGCACGGTGTAATCGTCGCCGCCGTGTGATTCGGTGTACCAGGCGATGCTGTGATCGTCGCGGATGAACTTGAATTCGAAGCCGTCGACCGAGTGCTTTCGCGCTTCGATGCCGTCGAACGCCAGGCCGATCGCCTCCGCGTGCATGCACTCCATCAATTTGCCCATCAGGTCCGCGACGGTGGTGTTGCCGAGAATGTCGTTGAAGAACAGCGGCCGATCGAGGTAGGGCTTGAAATCGGGTGACGTGGGGTCGAGCTTTTCATCATCCAGCTTGTCGTCGGACGGGGTGACCTCGCGCGTCTTCAGATCGTAGCGGTCGCCGCGATCGAGGTATGTGAGCCGCACGTTCTTCAGGTTGAAGCGGCCCAGCTTGGCGTTGTGCTCGGCCTTGGAGAGGTCCATGATCAGGGCTCCCTTGTAACCGATCACCTGCACGTCCTTGCCGTTTCGGACGATGACTCCGGAGTTCTCGTCGACGCCGATGCCGAACTTGAATCCCTGGTCATGCATGGCCACCAGCGTCCGGGCAAACCGACCCCGCACCAGACAGTGCTGGTCGACGAACCATTCACCGTCGAGGAATCCCAAGCCGCGGTCGATCTCCTTGCCGAAGTGAACTCCGCGGAGCATGGTCTCCAGAACCGAATCGGCATCGCGGTACATGATGCGACTCATCACGGCGGCCCCGGCGCTGGTTCCGGCGATGACGCCCCCTTTGCGGTAGACGTCCCAGATGGCATCCAGCATCGGCGTGTTCAGTCCTTCGGGCGTGTACAGCGCCTTGACGATCTTGTCCTGTTCGCCGCCGATCAGAAAGACGCCGGTCGCTTCGCGCACCTGTTCGACCAGTTCGGGATCGGCGACGGCGTCTTGGGGAGACCGCGGCATCTTGCGCCAGGCGACGGGGACCAGGAACGCATCCGCGCCCGCCTTGTTCAGGGCCGAGATCACCCAGCCACCCTTCTTCACCGGATCGCCGCTGGCCGTGGGAAAGACCGCGATCCGGCAGCCGGGGCCTCCCGCGAGTTCGACGATCTGTTCCCAGTACTCGATGTGATCGAACCGTTCGGAACCACCGAGAATGACGAGCGAGCCGTGCGCGGCCGCTTCATCGGGGTTGGTCTCGCCTGCGAGGGCGATGGTGGACAGCAACGCCCCCACCACGGCCAGACTCGCAGACATCCATCGACACATGAATCACATCCTTGAAGGAACTACCCGTCCAGATCCGTTGGGAGGGTGCGGATTATATGCCGGAGTCGCGCCAAATCCGCAAGGGCAGATGATTGAGCGAAGGCGACCTTCAGTTGGAGTCTTGGTGAGCCGGGCGGCGTCAGCCCCCGGACTCTTCACGACAGGGGTCCGGGGGCTGACG
>JAYTIB010000638.1:0-9925 GCA_043732205.1 Schlesneria sp.
TCGGGGCCGAAGACCTACTGGGCGACACGTCACGCCGCGCGCGGCTACTACGACACGCTGCTGGCGGCGGGGGTCGAGATCCACGAATACCAGGTCGGACAGTTCCATCCCAAGGTGCTGACCGTCGACGGCTGCTGGTCGCTCGTCAGCACCGCGAACTTCGACGTCCGCAGCCTGTACCTGAACTTCGAGGTCGGTGTCATCCTGTACGACACCAGCCTGGCCGAGCAACTGGAACACCACTTCGAACAGGACATCCCGAACGCCCGGCGCATCGACCCCGCCGCATGGTCCGACCGCTCGACATGGGAACGCCTGAAGGAGAGCTTCTGCATGATGTTCTCACCGGTCTTGTGAGAACGCGGGGACTTCAAGGAACACTGCATGCTTCACCGAATTCTGGAACCGGAAGTGATGGACACCGTCGCCGAGGCGGTCGACTACAACAGCATGGATCACAGCGCGGTGAACCGCGTGTTCGTCGATGACTTTCTGGCGGCGCTGTCGAAATGCGCCGCCGTGTCTGATGCGGACCCGCAGATCTTCGACGCCGGAACCGGGACGGCGCTGATCCCGCTGGAACTGATGAGCCGCAGTGTGCGGGCTGTCGTCACTGCCAGTGATCTCGCCGAACAGATGCTGGTCGTCGCCCGCGAAAATGTCCGCGCGGCGGGCCGGACCGAATCGATCCGCCTCGTCCGGTCCGACTGCAAGCGACTGCCGGACGCCCCGGCGACCTACGACGCGGTCATGTCCAACAGCATCGTGCATCACATTCCCGAACCCCGGTTGGTGCTGGCGGAACTGTGGCGAATCCTCAAGCCGGGCGGGTTGCTGTTCGTCCGCGATCTGATGCGGCCCGCCGACGAAACGACGCTCGACACCATCGTGCAGACCTACGCCGGCACGGCGAATTCCCATCAACAGCAGATGTTCCGCGACTCGCTGCACGCGGCTCTGACGGTTGACGAGGTGGGCGACTTGCTGCGGCAGATCAACGTTTCCACCGCCGCAGTCCGCGCGACCAGCGACCGCCACTGGACCATCGTGGCGTACAAGAGTTGAGTCGTGCAAAGTGAACGACAGCAGGCACCCAATGTCACTGACTTTAGCCAAGTAACCCGAAGTGTAAGAATCGGTGCATCTTTTACTTCCGAGAGTTCCACAGGACTTCATCGGTTTTCATCTTTCTGCCTCTCTCTTTCTGTCTCACTGCTTTGCCGGTAGAGGAAGAAGGAGACAGAAAGAGAGAGGCAGAAAGATCACTGAGTCTCGCCAGCGAATCTCGGACGTAAAAAACGCACAGACCCTAAGCGAGGGAATGGCCCCTGTCGCCCGCCCTCGCTTACGCGTCGGGTTAGTAAAGTCAGTGCCATTGAGCAGGCACCGGCGGGCCGCCTGGGCCGTGACATTTTCATCCCGCTTCGGCGGACGGGTTGTGAAGGTGATTCCGATCGTCCGCTTGTGCCTGTTTTGAGGGGCGCGACGATTCACCGCAGGGTCTTCGCAATCGCCTCAAGCCGTCCAACCGTTCGGGTCGATGGCTGGAGTCACGTTGACCAACATTTCCTCTTCTCACCACCCGGGAGTTTCCCCGATGTCCTTCAGTCTGAGTGACACTGCCGAACCCTCTCCATTCGTTTTCCGGGCCGAGTTGGCGCTGAGGAATCTCAAACAGCATGTGACCACGCACATGGACCGCGAATCGCGCCTGTGCCGCGTGTATGGCGAATGGCAGGAGACCTGGCTGTCGCGCGCCGAGCAACTGCGCATGCAGTGCAATGAGTTGGAAGCGCGGCTGGCCCCGTGGATGCCGCGCGGCGAGTCTCCGCGGCTGTCCGTCGTCTCGCGAACCGATGAGACGAATTGAGAGGCTGTCCGGAACGCCGCTGGAGTGAGGGGGTCGGGAGTCTTTTTCATGCCGCGTTGTCTCGACTTGAAATTTCTTGAGCGACGTCATGCGGCATGAAAAAGACTCGCGACCTGAATGAACGGCGTCAGCGCTCCGCGGTCGGTTCGACGATCTCGATCCGCAGGTTGGACAGCTCGCAGTTGTCGACGCTGGTGCCGGACTCCTTCAGCGGAATCTGGCGCAGACGGAACACGTTGCGACCGGTTCGGAGCGAATCCGCCGGCAGTCGGCACCGCAGCCGCTCGGGGTGATCCGGCGTCGCGCGGAACCGAATCCAGCGGTTCAGATCGCCCGCCCGTTGATCGTTGATCGTCAGTTCAGTCAGCAGCCTGCCCGAGCGGAGTTCCTTCAGGAAGGGACTCGCCGGTGGCGTCTGCGGCCCCGATGGCTCCAGATCGACGGCGTCGAGAGAGAGCCACGCTTCGGCATTCGGAGTGAGTGACATCGCGGGGACATCGAATTCGCCCGACCACTCGGTGCCATCGGGAATCGGCCGCTGAAAATCGTCGCGGATCGCGTTCCCCAGGTGGAGCGTGCGGGCATCGACTGTCAGGCATTGTCCGATGAACTGCGGTTCGATGCGGGCCACCTGGTTCCACGCGATCGCGAAGTTTCCCAACCACGGATGCGCGACTACGACGAGGTCTCGATCGACGTCAATGATCGTGGCCATGATCCGGTCGGGCGACTGCTGCGGCCGATCCAGACTCGGCTGAAATTCAATCCCGGCCCACAATCCCGCGGACGGCGACCGCCCCGCCGCGGCCCGGTCCGGCTGACGCAGTGCCACATGGTGTACCTCGTGCCATGCCACCCACCGGTCTCCCGCCGGTCCGGACAGCACGACACCCGCGGACGTCACCTGCATCACACGTCCAAACAACCGGTCTCCGTTGTGCAGCGCGAGACAGTCGTCCTGAGTGGACGGTCGAACGGGCGGTCCTTCGTTGGCGACCTGCACGCGGCTGATTTGCAGATCGTCAATCCACACCAGTCCCGTCGCCGCGAATCGAATTGAACGGAGCCGGCCCGCCGAACGGATGGCTGAAACCAACAGCGCATCGTCCACGACACAGACCGCATGATCCCCCAGAAACGCCGCCGTCAGACAATGCCAACCGCGGCCGAGTGTGACCGCCTGTTTGGTGGCCGAATCGTCCGCGCGCCCGTGGACCGACATCGACGCCGAGTCGGGCGCGGCATTGAGACTCCACCGAGACTCGGCGTCATCCGTTTGAAAATCGAAGTCGACGCGCAGCCCCGCCGGCTCATCGATCCGAAACCAGAACTGCACGCGCGACGCCTCGGGCAACTCCGTCAAGTGATAGGCCACCGGTTCAGGAACGCGGGCCATGTTCAGGCTGGTGAGCCCGCCAGCAGAGCACTCCGCATCCAGCCACGTCGCGTCGATCGACGGCCGCTCGACCACCGAATTCAGTGTGATTGCGGTCGCGGTCTCGAAGGACTCGTAGAGCAGTTCGGTTTCGCCGCTCGGAACACTCACGCCCGCCACGACGGCGCGCGGCACGCGGACGGTCTGACCGCCCCGCAACCGCAGCTCGATCTCGTTGTCTTCCCAGCGAACAATCTCGGCCAGGAACCGGTCGCCGCCCAGCAACGTGAACTGCCGCAACGGTGCCGACGACCGGGACACTCGGGGCCGACGGGGGAGATTGAGGCGGGAATTCAAGAGCAACGGCGATCGTCCAAGCGGGCTCAGGATCTGGTCGACGACGAACCGGCCGGGCGAGTCGACTTTGAACGCGGGCCGGGTCGAACTTGTCGGCCGCGCGACCTGCGGTGACGGCCGTTCCGCGCGGGCATCCACCGGGCTGGCGAGGCACACCACGCAGCCGACCCGCAACACCGCGAACAAGAACACCCGATTCCGCACCCCAGTCCCTTCCTGGAAATCCGCACAACGATCATGGCGACTTGGCCGCGATTCGCGGCTCACCATGAATCAGGAGGCGCGGTCCGCTGGCGGGATTCGCGAATCTCCTTAAACGCATTTCTGCCGAGGATGACGCCAATCAGCAATGCACCAACGCCGAATGTGACGAGGCTCCAGAGCATGCGTTGAGGTTCGCGAATGAATTTGGCTTCCACTGCGATCAGACCAACGATCGTGGCGAGAAATCCGGCGATGAAGAATGACGCTGCCAGCCACCAGAACAGACGTTGCAAGACAAACCAGGCTTTCTGAAAAAAGTGCTTCTCATCCCACTCGGATTGGCCAGACACCACAGCGATGCCGCAGCCCGGGCAGGGAATTGCCGAGGGGCCGATCGATGTCCCGCCAGCTTTGAATCCATTGTGCGCGACCGTGTGGCTCACGGTCGCGCCACAGCTTGGACAAGTGAGGACTGTGACTTCGGTTTGCATCGCTGGCGTCATCCGTCAGAACTGGTCGACTAACAAGGCTGATCCCCTGACTGCGGGGCAGTCTGTGAGATTCCTGATCGGCGGTCAACCGCGCCTCAAGCATCACTCGCGGCTTCGGGCTGCACATACGCCCACGCTTGGAAGAGACCCTCCGCTGTTTCGACCGGCACGAGTTTGCGCTGGTACTGGTGTCCGACCAATTGACCGGGCGGGATCTCTTCCAACTCGTCGCATCCGGAGAGCGTGTCGTCGTAGTCGGTGACGTCGAGAAAGAACAGTTCGCCATCGACAACGCCGCCCGGTTGCGGGGCGATCATCAACTCGTGCAGACGTTGATACCCGCGCAGGATCGCCGGGACGGCCCGCTCGTAGTAGCCGTCGAGGTAATGGTGGTTTCGATGTCCGCGCCGCAGGGTGCCGAAGGCAAACAGCGGCAGCTTCGCGGCGGTGTGCAACTCACTCATCGTGCAAACCCGATTGAGAAACGACTCGATCACCAGCTCACTTCGTTTAACCCGGAGCCAACGGCGACGGAAGCGGCGGCAACGCGTGAATTCGCAAGGCCGCCCCCCGTCGCCGTTGGCTCCGGGTTAAACGAAAATCATCAGATCGTCATCGCGGTGAAGCCGCCGTCGATCAGCAGGTTGTGCCCGGTGAGATAGCTGCCGGCGGTGGGTGATGCGAGCAGCAAAAGTCCCCCCGCCAATTCTTCGGGCGAACCGAACCGGGCCATCGGCGTGTGCCGCATGATGTTCTCGACGCGGTCGGGTGTCAGCACCTGCTTGTTCTGCTCGGCCGGGAAGAAGCCGGGCGAGAGCGCGTTGACGCGGATTCCCTTCGTCGCCCATTCGCGGGCCAGGTTCTGAGTCAGACTCAGGACGGCCGCCTTCGTCAGCGAGTACGTGAAGACGCGCGACAGCGGCGGACCGGCGCTGACCGACGCGATGTTGATGATCGATCCCTTCGTCCCCCGCTCCAGCATGTACTTGCCGATCACCTGGCAGGCCAGCCGCACGCCGCGCAGGTTCACGTTCAGGATCCGGTCCCATTCCTCTTCGCTAATCTCCAGGAACGGCGTCGGCGAATTGACCCCGGCGCCGTTGACCAAAACATTGGCTTCGCGCCCGCTGC
Organism: Schlesneria sp.; assembly: GCA_043732205.1. Taxonomy (GTDB): domain Bacteria; phylum Planctomycetota; class Planctomycetia; order Planctomycetales; family Planctomycetaceae; genus Schlesneria. Next base: position 5,429 of record JAYTIB010000638.1, read on the forward strand.
CGCGCAGATGAGCCACCAGTGATTCGAGCCCGTCGCGCGACGTGGCATTGCACCGGAAGTACTCGGCGGAACCACCCGACTCACCGATGAGGCGCACTCGTTCGTTGCCATGTTCGTCGTTGCGGCCGACGACCACCACATGGGAGCCCGCCCCCGCCAGAGCGTCACAAAACGCCCCACCGAGCGTCCCGGTTCCACCAATCACCACGGCCGTCAGTCCGTCGAGGCCAAACATGTTCTTGAGATACTCAGCGGACGACATCAATGCGGTTTCCTTCACAGTGGATCAGGGGTTTTGTTGTGAATCAGGAGCTTGTGAAACAGTGAATGGGGGCCGGTAGAAGGGGACTTCAGTCCCCGTTCGAATTCTTGTCCCCTCTCCTCCGGCTTTGCGGGGGAGAGGGCTAGGGTGAGGGGGCTCATCGGTCGAGTGGGCGTACCACGCAGATTCGACTTTTCCCTCGGTCAACACGGTCTGACATCATGACCTCGGCCACATGCGAAGCCCCCCTCACCCTAGCCCTCTCCCCCCGAAGCGGGCGGGAGAGGGGACCGGAAAGGCGGACATGCGGTATCGGGTCAGCCGATGAATTCCAAATCCACCGGATGCGGAATGATCTTCGCCTCGTAGGCGCGACGCAACAGAGTCGCCACCGCTTCACGGCCGCGGGTGCCGAAGTCCAGCGTCCAGTCGTTCACGTACATGCCGACGAACTTGTCCGCCTGACTGCGGTCCAGATCGCGTCCAAACTGCAGGGCATACGCCAGCGCTTCGGCCCGGTGCTCCAGCGCGTACTGGATGCTCTGCTTCAGCAGCGCGGTGACGTCCTCCATCGCCTGCCGGCCCAGATCGCGGCGAATGGCGTTGCCCCCCAACGGCAACGGCAGACCCGTGTCCTGCATCCACCACTGGCCCAGGTCGACGATCAGGTGCAGGCCGTCGTTCTGATAGGTCAACTGTCCCTCGTGGATGATCAGCCCGGCATCGACCTTGCCGGCGGCGGTGACCGCCAGGATTTCATCGAACGGATAGACCACCGGCGTGAAGTCGTCACCGAGTGCCAGCTTCAGTGCCAGAAAGGCCGTCGTCAGCTTGCCCGGAATGGCGATCGTCTTGCCGCGGAAATCGTTCAGGCTGCCGGGCTGACGCGCCACCACCATCGGGCCGTAGTTGTCACCCATGCTGGCTCCGCAGGCGCAGAGCGCGTACTTGTCGGTCACATACGCATAGCCATGCAGGCTGACGGCGGTCAGTTCCAGTTCTCCCCGAAACGCGCGGTCGTTCAGGGTCTGGATGTCCTGCAGTTGGTGGGTGAACTGGTACGGTCCCGTGTCGATCTTGTTGTTCGCCAGCGCATGGAACATGAAGGCATCGTCGGGATCAGGGCTGTGGCCTACGCGGATGAGCATGATTCGGTGGATTCACTGGGGTTGTCGGTCGGAAATCGCCACGCCGCCTATGTGGCGGCGTCGAAGCGGAGGCATCATAGTCGCGCCCCCGCGGAATGACTACACGTGCGGTCTCCACGCCGGTCAACCGCCGTTTTCACCGTGGGGACTGTGCATCAACAACGTCCGGGAGTCGCGCGTCACGGGGTGCAGAACAGCAATTCCGCAGCAAGGGGTCAGGCACCGGACAGATGTTGTTCTGCACCCCGCGTCACGAAGCGCCCGTTGTCCGCCCGCGTCCCAAGTTCGATCGCCTTCCTCATTATTCGCGCTCGCTTTGATTCGCGCGGAAATCGTTTTGGTCCGCGCGAATCGAAGCGAGCGCGAACGTGAGGGCGAAGAGGTGTGGCCCGAGCCGCCCCCTTCGCGGGCAGCCTCTCAGGCTGGTCATTCACGGCTGCGATTCCGAGTCGCTCTGGTTGGCGGTGCGGCCGGATGCGTCGCGCTCTTGGCTGCCTGATGTGCTCTTGGCTACCCCATGTTGAACAGGACAATCGCGGTGACGGCAACGCCGATCAACACGACGGGCACGATCAGAAAGCAGCCGAGTTCCGGGGGAGACAGCCATTTGAGACGGGGCCGCTTGGCTTCACCCGGCCTGCGTGGCTAAACTCTGATCGTTCGATGTCCCTCGCTTCGCTGAAGGAGTTGAGTCATGTTCAGGACCGCCGAGGAGATTGTCTCCGCCGCCATTCAACTCCCCGAGTCGGATCGTTTGTCCATCGTCAGCCAGCTTCTGGAAACGATGGGGGACGAAGAACACCTGCCAGGCGTCGATGACGCCGATTTCATTGAAGAGATGCACCGACGCCGAACCGATTCCGCCGGCGCGGTCCCGTGGTCGCAACTGCGCGACGAGGACTGACGCCGATGGACGCGGTTCGATTTCATCGGCTCGCCGCCCGTGAGTTTCGGTTCGCGCGGATGTGGTATGGCCAGCGGGACAACTCCGTCGCTCGGCGGTTTCGCGATGCCGTTGATTCCGCCACGAAACGCATCGCCGCTGAAGCCGAGTCTCACCCGGTGCTCGCGGACGACATTCGCTGGGTTCGCGTGCGGAGATTTCCGTACATGCTCGTCTTCGTCCGCGAAAGCCCGGACAGCCTGTTGGTGCTCGCCGTCGCGCATGCGAAACGCCGCCCCGGTTACTGGAAACGCCGCCGCTGAGAATCATCATTCAGCAGACCCCGAGACACTCGGAAGGGATGGCGATCATCGGTGTGGCGGGGGATTTCATCGCTGACCCGATAACTATCACGATTCCCTCGTTCCCAAGCTCCCGCTTGGGAACGAGGTCAAGGATGAAAAATGCCAAAGCGGTGTCGAGCCACCGCACTCCAAAGTCGGCACACCAAAATCGCCATCGCCTTCCAGCGACGAACGGGCTACGAAAACAATTCGGTGACCGGTTTCCCCTTGCCGTCTTCTGTGGCGTAGAACGGGCGTTTTTCGATGTCGAAGCGGGTCTTGGGGCTGATCCCCAGCGCGTGGAAGATTGTGGCGTGCATGTCCGAGACCGAGACCGGGTTCTTGATCGCCAGGCAGGGGCGTTCCGCAGCAGTCTCGCCGTAGAGGAAGCCGCGCTTCACGCCGCCGCCGAACATTACCACCGACGTGCCGCCCGTGAAGTGGCGGTGCAGGCCGTAGTGCTTCGGCTCCTTCAGAATGTCGGTCGGCGCGGTCGCCTGATCGCGCGCGTTCGAGCCGGGGACTCCTTCGATGATCATGTCGCGGCTGAATTCGCTGGCGATGACGACCAGCGTGCGGTTCAGCAGGCCGCGCGATTCGAGATCGCGGATCAACTGCGCGATCGGTCGGTCGATTTCCTTGTGCAGCCGGTCGACCGCCGCGTGCCCGTCGGCGTGTGTGTCCCAATGGACGAACGGAATGTACTCGGTCGTGACTTCGACGAACCGCGCCCCCGATTCCACCAGCCGCCGCGCGAGCAGGCAACCCTGTCCAAAGCGGCCGGTGTTGTACTTCTCGAAGCTCTCCTTCGGTTCCAGCGACAGGTCGAAGGCGTCGCGGTCCTTGGAACTGAGCAGCCGGTGCGCGTTCTCCAACGAACGGAGCATCGACTGCTGGTGATGGTCGCTGAGGTAGTCGCGCTGCGGGTTCTGTTCGAGCAGTTTGCGGAACAGCTTCTGCCGGCTTTCAAAGCGGCCCGGTTCCATTCCCTTCGGCGGACGGACGGCCCGCGCCGCCTCATCGGGATACGGCAGGTTCATCGGACCGAACTCGCTGCCGAAGTAGCCGGCCTGGGTGAACGCCTTGATCTCCTCGTTCTCACCGATCCCCTCCAGCCGCTGCCCGATGTTGATGAAGGCGGGCATGACGGGATTACGCGGACCGAGCACGCGGGACATCCACGCGCCGATGTGCGGGGCGGCGACGGTTTGCGGCGGAACGTACCCGGTGTGCCAATGGTACTGATGCCGCGAATGCAGGATGCTCCCGAGATCCGGCTGGAAGTGCGAGCGGATCAGCGTCGCGCGGTCCATCACGCCGGCGATCTGTTCCATCCCCTCGCAGATCTTGATGTTGTCGACCGCGGTGTCGATCGCTTTGAAGGTGCTCATCACCTTCTCGACCGGCGTGCCGATTTCGAAGGGGTGGTAGCGCTTCGGGTCGAACGTCTCGGGCGCGGCCATGCCTCCCGCCATCCACAGCAGGATGCACGAGTCGGCCGACGGCTGCGGATGAACGACCGGCTCATCGTTGGCGGATGTGAGGCGCGGTTCCCCGGACATTAGCGCGGCCGTCGTTGCCGCGGCCAGTTGGCCCAGAAACGTGCGCCGCGCGATCGCTTCGGAGACGTTCGACGGAAGGGTCTCGGATGATTGATGGGCCATGTCATATCTCCCGAATGATCGTGAGGATGGGGGCGAGGTTCGATCGGTGTGTGAACGAGTCGTCTGGCATTCACCGCTGGCCGGGTACACGCTACTTCGCTCGCCGAAACAACTGAATCCGTTTGCCATCGACTTCCGTCACGTAGACCGTGCCGCTGGAGTTGATGGCCATCAGGTGCGGCAGCTTCAGCGTGTC
>JAYTIB010000639.1:0-3837 GCA_043732205.1 Schlesneria sp.
CTGGTCATCAATGTCCGCGCGCCGCGCGTGGAAGCGGGCGGAACAGTTGACCGGGGAATTCGTCGAGCAACATCCGGACTTGGACGATCAGGCATGGAACGAGTCCCATGAGTCCCATGAATCCTATGAGTCCTTGGAATCCCATGAGTCCTTGGAACCCGCCGAATCCCTTCAGTCCCTTTCGTCCCTTGAATCCGCCGGAGCGGTCATCCTAGTCGGAGCGACGATTGCAGGACTGGCCGGCGCGCAGAGTCCGGCAGGTCAACGGGCGGTTCAGGCGGTGGCGACACGACTGGGCCGCGCGGCGCGGCTGTTCCGCAAGTTCAGTGTGAAATCGAAATGACCGGTGATGATAACGGGACGGCTGGCTGCGAAGTGACATGACCGGTGCGGCAGTGACGCCGGCGGACAACGCCGGAGCGTACACGTTTTGAAGTTGCGCTGTTTTGGATTTATGCCCCAACGGGGCAGCCCTAAGTTAGCCCAGGGCAAGCGACCATCGGGAGCGCCGCCCTGGGTTGCGACCGCCACAGAAAGTGGAGCCCTGAAGGGGCGGCCCCATGCCATTCCGTTGAATAGTGCCGCCCCTTCAGGGCTTTGTATTTCCGGTAATCCACCAACCCAGGGCGTTGCCATGGGCTGGCATAACATCGCCCCTTTGGGGCTGAAATCCCCAAAGGCGCAACTTCAAAACTCGCTCGCCCGGCTGGTTACCGGCCGAGCAGCACGGCCAGGTACTTTTTGAGGTCGTCGTCCTCTTTGGCGCTCCCCGTGATGCCGGTGAACGGGTTCTTGTCTTCGGAGTTCAGCAGGCTGAGCACGTTGAGGTACGCGGAACGTTCGCCGGCGAAGTCGCCACGGGAATGCGCGAGACCCGCCTCGCGCAGCAGGCGCTGATACGGCTTCGTGGGGCCCTTGTCGTCGCCGATGAAATGCTTGACGATCGCGTCACGGGCACCCGCCTTGGAGGTCGAAGCCGCGTCGAACGATTGCGGTTCCAGAAACAGCATGGCGATGGACGCGAGCAGGCTGAAGCCGAGCGCCCCGTAGACCAGCGCGGGGTTTCCCTGTGTCTTCCGTTTGCGTTTGTCGGTCTTGGGAGCCGACGCCTCCTGCAATGCCAGTTCCGGCAGATGACCGTCTTCACCCAGCCGGACCAGCGTTTCACCCGGCCGGTCGGTGATGAACTTTGCGACCGCGCGGCCGGTGGTGCCGGCGGCATCGGACTTCTTCGGCGCGGCGCGGCGCTTGGCCTTGACCGCGGCGACGGGCGGGGGCGAGTCCTCGGGGAGCTTGGTGTCGCGCGGCGCGGCGGCTGGCGCGGCGGCATCCGCAGCGCCCGATTGAAACAGCATCGTCGTCTTGGACGTGACCTTGATCGTGGCGCGGGCGGGGAGCCAGACCCACTGGTCGGCATTGAGCGAATTGCCGTCGACAGCGATCGCGTTGTCGATCGGCGTGAAGATCGCAAACCGGCCGTTCCGGTTCGCCAGCGACGCCAGATGCTCAACCACCTGCGGATCGGTCAGCAAGACCTGGCTGTCGGGGCCGCTGCCGATGTGAATGAACTCGTCGGTCAGCGCAAACGACTGACCCCGGTCGGGCCCGGTGGTCACGGTGAGGCTGGCGGTGCTGGTGGTCACAGACATTGAGGCGAAATCCAAAGCATGATGGTTCGAGATCCTGAATCGTCGGCCCGGCGGAAGAGTCGACTCGCGAAGACCGGGGACGATACTACTACTGTGGCCGTTCACCGGATGAGATGATTGCAAATTGCAAATTGATCATTGCAAATTGCAAAGAGTTCCTGCGAGTCGGCTCGCGTGGCATGAGGACGTTCCGAAAACGGATCGCGGTCGCAGGTCGCGTACGGACGGCTGCTTCGCTTCCATTTTGCAATTTGCATTTTGCAATTATCAATTTGCACTCCGTCTTTCGTGCCGATCCCTCAGAGCAAAAAATACCGCTACTGCATGATATCCGTCGTCAAAAAGTTCAGCATGAACGGTCCCAGGATCACCAGCACGGTCGAGGCCATGATCAGGATGCCGGGCAGCAGCATCAGGACGGCCGCTTCACCCGCCAGAGTCTCCGCCCGCTGGCTGCGCTTCAGGCGCAGGACATCGGACTGAGTCCGGAAGATCTTGGCCAGCGGCGTTCCCAGTTGCTCTCCCTGGATGATCGACCCGACGATGCTGGTGATTTCGTCGTCGTGCAGGCGGTCACGCATCGATTCCAGCGCCGCGATGCGGCCCTTGCCCATGTTCAGTTCGCCGAGCACGCGGCCGAATTCGACGCCGACCGGGTGTTCGCGAAATTCATCGACCGCCTCTTTCATCGCCTGCAAGAATGTGGAGCCCGCCTCCATCAGCAGTGTGACCAGGTCCAGCAGAAACGGCAGCCGCCGCTTGATCAGCACCAGCCGGTAGCGCGCGGAATTGCGCAGACGGCGGCGCAGCAGGTAGCCGGTCAGGACCGTGAACAGCAGGGCCAGCACGAATCCCGCCGGACCCATGACTTGCACGCAGGCGTAGACATAGGCGGGCATCATCAGCAGCGCCTGCAATTCGATCAGCGCCAGATACTCGGCCGCCGTCCAGAACCGGGGCAGACCGGCTGCCTGGATTTCCCGGCCGATCTCCGGCAACTGCTCGGCGAACGCCCCGTGGTTGAAGCGGGCGAACGACTGCACGACCGGCTGCAGTGTCCGATAGAACACGCTGATCCGCCGCAATTCGTTGATCCGGTTGACGTCGTACCGCCACTCGGTGTCCTGCGTCAGGTCTTCGGTCGACAGCGTCTTCCAGATCGTCCACGTGAACAGAAAACCGGCGGCCCCGAACATCAGCGAAATGATCGCGGGAGGCAACGGGTCCGACATCAGTGTCGAGGCGGCGAGCGTCGTCAGATTCATAGTCACCACGAAGGCTCCTTCAGAGTCAGGCGGCGGGATTGTACGCGGATAGTCCGAGCCGACGAAAGCGTTGACGGCGAAGGGAGTGCGACCGCGGATGATGCGGCAACGATATTCGGTCGTGGAGGTCGCGGTCATTGGTCAATGGCTATTGGCAAATCATCAATAGCCAATGACCAATCGCCAATCACCAATAATCCTTTCTCCCTAAAAATGGACTTCGGTGGTCGAAAGGAGATCGGCAAGTCGTACCAAGCGACGTCCTACTGCTTGGTCGGCAGTGTCTGGACGAACTCGACCGCCCGGTGAAGCCATTCGTTGAGAGCTTTGTCGTCGGCGATGCCGGGCGGGTCGACGAGGATCCAGCCGCGCATCGGTCGGCCGGTGATGTCGAACGGGCGGACATGCGGCTCGTCGAGCGCGGCCGCGCCGGCGTCCGCGTCGAGCCGCACAATCAACGAATCTTTCCAGACCCCGACGCAGATGTTGCCACCCAGCAGAAAGCCGATCCCGCCGAACATCTTCTTCTCGGTGATCCCGATCGTACACGCCAGCCTGTCGCGAATTCGCCCCGCCAGCGATTCGTCATAGGCCATGTTGGATTCCCCCCCTTCGGTGAACTTGGACGGACGTGAAGATGCCGGACAGCGAGAGCCAGGTCAATCGGCGTGGAGACCAGGGCCAATGGCTTCTTGGAGCTGGTCCGACCCTCATGAGCGACTCTTTTGGAGTGCGGCGGCTTGACGCCGCTTTGGAATTGTGGGCGCAGCCCTTTGGGGTCGAGTCAGTTCAGCCGCGACCGCCAGAAGTGCGCAATGAAAAAACAAAAATGGACTTGGTTCATGTTGGGTTGCAGCGGAATGGCAACCGTCCCCGCGCGTCCCGTCGGCGGAGCGACGGGACTACAGTAGTCCCGTCGCTCC
>JAYTIB010000640.1:0-3826 GCA_043732205.1 Schlesneria sp.
CTTGGCGAAATCCCCAACCATACCCACGTCGCCGGGGCTGCGAACGTGCCGGCGACGGCTGGCAACCCGTCCAATGCGCGTCAACACTCTCGCAGTCAACGGGGGCCAATCTTTATGCGGCGGCGGCGGGCCTGCAGGCGATGGCCGCGACCAACATCGGCAATTACGGTGGCAATCAGCCGCACCAGAACATGCAGCCGTACCTGGCGCTGAACTTCTGCATCGCCCTCCAGGGCATTTTCCCCAGCCGGAACTAACAAGGAGCCATCCATGGCACAGCCATTTGTCGGTGAAATCCAGATTTTTGCGGGCAACTTCGCCCCCGCCGGTTGGGTGTTTTGCGATGGGCGACTGCTGTCCATCTCCGAGAACGACACGTTGTTCAACCTGATCGGAACGACGTACGGTGGCGACGGACAATCGATGTTCGCCGTGCCCGACCTGCGCGGCCGCATCCCCCTCCACCAGGGAGGCGGATTCGTGATCGGGCAATCGGGAGGCTCGGAAACGGTCACGGTGACTCAAGCGACAACACCGACCCACTCCCACCCGCTCACGGGAACCCCCAACCCCGCGTCAACAACGAGTCCGGTCAACAACGTTCTGGCGGCGACGCAGGCGTCCACGGTGACGCCCTACGGATCGGACAGTCCGCAGGTGCAACTCGCCCCGCAAAGCGTCGGCTCGCTTGGGGGGAGTCAGCCGCACAACAACTTGCAGCCGTTCATCTGCATCAACTACATCATTAGTCTGTTTGGCATCTACCCGTCACCCAACTAAGGAGTCGATACCATGTCCGATCCATTTCTGGCGGAAATCCGCATTTTCCCCTTCAACTTTGCCCCCAAGGGCTGGGCGTTCTGCAATGGGCAACTGCTGAGCATCAGTCAGAACACCGCGCTGTTTTCGCTGCTCGGAACCACATATGGGGGGAATGGGCAATCGACCTTTGCGCTCCCCGACATCCAGGGACGCGTGGTGATGAGCCCCGGGCAGGGGCCCGGACTGTCGTCATACGATCTCGGTGAAGCCGGCGGTTCGGATACCGAGACTCTCACGGCGAATGAACTCCCGGCGCACACGCATTCTTGGAATGCGTACAACTCCGATGGCGGTGGTCAAAGCCCGATCGGGGACTCTCTGGCGGCGGGTGTGGGTGGCATTGCCATGTATGCTGCCCCGGGGAGTGCGACGCAACTCAATGCCGGTGCTCTCGCTTCCCTCGGCAACAATCAGCCGCACAACAACCTGCAGCCGTACCTGACGATGAACTTCAACATCGCCCTGCAGGGGGTCTACCCCCCGCGCGGCTGATGTCCGATCTCGGCCACCGGCATTGGTGGGTGGCGCGATCCGATATTGCTCTGAAGAAAGCGAACAGTGGCCGGGGAGTCGGTTCCCGGCCACTGTTGTTTCGCGGGAAGTTCCATGGCAAGAACACCGGGGACAGGTTGTTTCCGGAGTGTCCTGAGATCACAATCCTCCTCCGTCACCGCCTGGGGCAAGCTCGGATCGCCGTCGTGACCGTTCCCTCGGGTGCCAGCCAGAGTCGGTGGTGTTCTTTCGTGCAGAAGCGTTTTGTTTCTTAGCCGAGCGGCAGGTGAAGGTTTATCCACCTACAAGCACGATGCGCAAGCGAGTGTGCGGCAAAACTCACTCGCTGGCGCTGCGTGCTTGGATGCCTATTCCTGCCGCTCGCCTTATCCGCCCGTGCAAATCCTTCTGGTTCAAAGTCGCCTTCATCGCTCCCCGTGAAGAATGCCGTGCGCGAGTACGGCGGGCGAACAGTGAGATGGCCGATCAATCCCTTTCGGCTCACTTCGCGCGGAGCGATGAAGGCGACTTTGACTGCGGCCGATGGCCGCTCTGTGTGATCAGGAGCCCTAACTTCATGCCCAGCCAACTTCGACTGGATTTCGACTTCGATGCCGATCGCTTGCAGCGGGACTTGGCGCTGGTCCGCTCCGACGAATGGATCGCGCACTTCAACAAGAACGACTATGACGGCGGCTGGAGCGGTGTCTCTCTGCGCAGCATCGGTGGTGCCGCGAAAAACATCCTGCCGGGCGCGAAGGCGTCGCCGGACTCGTTCGCCGACACGCCGATCCTGGCGCGGTGCTCCTATTTTGCGGAAGTGTTGAGGCACTTCCGTTGTCCCATCCGATCGGCGCGTCTGTTGAGACTCCAGCCGGGTTCGATCATCCGGGAACATCGCGATCAGGATCTCGGCTTCAAGGATGGCGAAGTCCGCATCCATGTCCCGATCATCACCAACCCCGATGTCGCCCTCTTCGTCAACGGCGACCGGCTGCCGATGAACCCGGGCGAAGCGTGGTACATCGACTTCAGTCTGCCGCACCGCGTCCGCAACCGGGGGACAACCGATCGCATCCATCTGGTGATCGACTGCATCGTCGATGACTGGCTGCGCGGGGTGTTGGCACCGGTCGCGGCCGAAGCGGAGGCGACGATCACGAGACCGCAAACCAAAGCACCTCGATCGCCGGAAGCGTTTCGGCAGTTTCGTGCCGTCGTCGAACAGGACGACGCGTTGCAGGAGGATCTGCGCGACATCACGGACCGCGAGTTGTTCGCCAGCCGCCTCGTCAAACTCGGCGCGTCACGCGGCTGCCACTTTGCCGAGGCGGATGTCGCAGAGGCATTGCGGGCCGAACGGCGCGTCTGGCTCGACCGGAGAATGATGAAGTGAGCTTCACCGCCAGCCCCGATTGGATGCCGATTCGTTTCTTCCGCGAGAATGGTCTGCCGATGGTCGAGTGGTGCTACATGGACCAGCGGCGGTTCACCGAGCCGTTCTTTGACTCCACGGTGGATCAGTGCCTGAGGCTGCCGTTCAACGTCCTCTTTCGCCGGCAGACTCCGGTCGAATCGTTGGTGGAATTGCAGACCACGCAACCGGGAGTGACACCGACCGGCTTGATCTTTCACATGACACGCTGCGGTTCGACGCTGATCTCACAGATGCTGGCGGCCAATCCCCGGCACATTGTCCTGTCCGAAGCCGTGCCGATCGATGAGGTGCTGTATGACAGTCCGGCTGACCGTGTCGTCACCGATTCGGATCGCATTTCCTGGTTGCGTGCGATGGTCAATGCGCTGGGCCAACGCCGTCATCCCCCGCAGCATCGCCTGTTCGTCAAACTCGACGCCTGGCACATTCATCACCTTCCCCTGTTGAGGGCGGCGTTTCCGCGAACGCCGTGGATCTTCCTGTACCGCGATCCCCTGGAGGTGATGGTTTCGCAGATGAGATTCCGGGCCAGGTATCTCCTGCCGATGCCAGAATATGCCGCCCGATTCGGCATCGAACCGAACACCGCCTGGCAGTTGCCCCCCGAGGAATACACCGCCCGTGTACTGGCCTCGATCTTGCGGGCCGCGCTGGATCACCGGTCGGTCACGGGTGGCATGCTCGTCAATTACGAGCAACTGCCGCAGGCCGTGACCACGTCGATCACCTCCCACTTCGGCGTGATTTGGTCCGCAGCGGAGACCGAACCGATGGAGCGGGCCAGCCAATTCAACGCCAAGGCTCCGTACATGACCTTCGAGCACGACCGACAGCAGAAACAACTCGCCGTCACCGACGCCATCACAGCCAGCACACAGCGCTGGTTGACGCCGCTGTACGAACAGTTGGAGTCGCTGCGGCGTGGCGGCTCTGTTTGATTGCTTGGAACGACCCGCGTCTGTTCCACCGCTGACGATCATTTCAGGGAGACATACCTCGCGCGGGCATCAATGAGACATTCTTGGTGAGCCGGGCGGCGTCAGCCCCCGGACTCCTGTCGTGTAGAGTCCGGGG